>JAYSZD010000610.1:0-3593 GCA_043738185.1 Hymenobacter sp.
GGAAGGGGCGCTTATAAAAGGTTTCCTTTCGAGCCCCTTCTTTACTCATACGTCCCCCTTTCTCACCCTTTTAAAAGCTTTTGTTTGAACAAGGCAGCACAAGCTTGTGTATTTGTTTTTATTTGTATCTATTTGAAGGGTCTGTAAGTAATTGATTTTAAACGCCTCCAGAGGTCTAAAAGAAACCTTTTATAAGCGAAAAGAAACCTTTTATAAGCGTATGGAAACCTTTTATAAGTCTAAGGGAAACGTTTTATAAGCGAAAGGGAACCACAAGTAATATATTGTTTCCTTTCGTGCTACTTTCGTCGCATGACAACCCTTGCTCCCCTGCCTACGGCCCTAGAGATTCGTCAGCACAACGCCATTACCACGGCGCGCTACGAGATGACAGCTTGCGAGATGGATATCGTATTTTATCTACTTTCTCTGCTAAAGAAGGAGGATAATATCGGCACCTTCTACCGAGTAAAAGTCACTGAACTTCAACAACTCACGGGCCGACAGTGGAACTATCAGCAGTTCTTTGACGCCACCAGCGCTTTGCGTTCTCGGGAGTACATTATTAAGAACGAGAAGGAACGGAGAACTTTGCAAGTGGGATTGTTGGCCAGTGCCGAGTACCTACACGGGCAAGGAGTAATCGAGTTGGAGGTCTCGGAAAAGATGCGGCCCTACCTGATCGACCTCAAGCGCAACTTTACCTCCTTCCGCTTGCAAGCGGCCTTCAACCTGAGCAGCAAGTACGCCAAGCGGGTATACCAGATGGCGAGTCAGTGGAAGGACAAGCCCAGCGTGAGCTACACCCTGCACGACTTCAAAGTCATGCTCAATCTCAAAGACCCGGAAGGCAAGGAGCCTGAACAGTACTCTAAGGTCTCGATGCTGCAGCGAAAAGTACTCGACGTAGCGGTGCAGCAAATCAACCAGCACACGGACTTGAAGCTGCGCTACGAGTTGCTCAAAAAGGGGCGGGCCTTCGAGTCGGTGCGCTTCTTCATTCAGGCCCAGTTGCCCGAGCAGTTGCCCTTGCCCTTCGAGCAACCCCTGGACGAGGCCCGCGACGAGAAGGCCCGGCTCCACCTCAAGGACCTCGACATCAAAGACCCCACCCTGGTCGCGCGGATCTTGGGCACGCCGGACTTGGTCAACGACCTGTTCGGCTTCGTCTACAAGCTCAAGACCGGCAAGGTCAAGGCCGCCACCAACGCCGGCGGCTTGTTCCTGAAAACAGCCGGCCTGTTGAAGAAGTAGCTCGCCCCGCGACGACAGCGTGGTTTGGGTTCGGCAGCCGTGACCACAGTAGGAGGGGGGCATAACGTTTGATAAACGTGCGTTGTTTAAACGTTATAAAGAGTAGTTTTGCGACTTATCCCTCTCAAGTATGTCGCCAACGGCTCCCCGCTACGTTCCCTACTTCCGCGTGAGCACCGCCCGCCAGGGCCAGTCCGGCCTGGGCCTCGAAGCCCAACAAGCCGCCGTGCGCGCCTTTGTCGCCGACTCGGCCCAGCTACTGACGGAATACATCGAAGTAGAAAGCGGTAAGAAGGACCGGCGGCCCCAGCTGCTGGCGGCGATTGCCAAAGCGAGGAGGGTGGGGGCGACGCTGTTGATTGCCAAGCTGGATCGGCTTAGTCGGAATGCGGGGTTCATCTTCGCCCTGCGCGATTCGGGCGTGGCCTTCGTTTGCTGCGACATGCCCGACGCCAATACGTTGACGGTCGGCCTCTTCGCGGTCATCGCCCAGCACGAGCGCGAAACCATCTCCAAGCGCACCAAGGACGCGCTGACGGCCAAAAAGGCCCGCGGAGCAACACTGGGCACGCCGGCCAACCTGACGCCCGCGGCCATCGAGAAAAGCCGGCACGTGCGGCAAGCCAACGCCCGGGACAACTTGCAGAACCAGCAGGCGACGCGGCTCGGGGGGTTACTGCAGAAACAAGGGCACACGTTGCAGCAGATTGCACAAGAGTTGAATCAGGGCGGCTACCGCACCCGACGCGGGAAGCTGTTTCTGCCCATGTCCGTCCAGCGCCTGCTCCAACGGGCCATCATACCATCGCCAGTAGGGACGTTGGCCCAACCACTGCAGACCGTACCCCCTTTGTAAAGGAAAGACCCATTTGTTTACTATAGGGACGACCCTTTGTCAAGAAAAATCAAGTTTCTTTACAAAGCGAAGGCGGCGTTTCCCTTCCCCATTTTGCGTTTTGTCTATGCCCACTGCCTGGCAACCTTCCGCGCTCCCGCCGACGTCCGAGTTGGAAACGCGCGCCGTCTTGAAAAAGCTGCCCGCCGCGCACCGGGCGTTGGCCGAGCTCAAGGGCCTGGTCGCCGCCATCCCCAACGAAAGCATTTTGCTGGACACGCTGCCCTTGCAAGAGGCCAAAGACAGCTCCGCCATTGAAAACATCATCACCACCCACGACGAGTTATTCAACGCCGAGCTGCACCTGGGCGACTCGCACGCCGCCAAAGAGGTGCAGCGCTACGCGTCGGCCTTACGCCTGGGTACGGCGCTGGTCAAGCAGTACGGGTTCTTGAGCAGCAACCACATGGTCCAAATCCAGGAAGAGCTGAAGCGCGATAACGGGGGCTACCGAAAATTGCCCGGCACCACCCTGAAAAACCAACGGGGCGAGGTGGTCTACACCCCCCCGCAGGACCCGGCCGTCATCCTAGACCTGATGGGGAACCTAGAACAGTACTTCAACGACGACTCCCGGCACGATGTGGACCCGCTCGTGAAAATGGCGGTGCTCCATTTCCAGTTTGAAAGCATCCACCCCTTTTACGACGGCAACGGCCGCACCGGGCGCATCCTCAACATCCTGTACCTGGTTCTAAAGGGCTTGCTGGACATGCCTGTGCTCTACCTGAGCCGGTTTATTACCCAGAACAAAGCGGCTTATTACCACCATTTACAAGCCGTGCGCGATACCGGCGACTGGGAGCCCTGGCTGCTGTACTTGCTCACCGGCATCGAGCAAACGGCCCGCGAAAGCATCGGGCTCATCACGGAAATGCGCGTCCTGATGCAGCATACCAAGCAGCAACTGCGCACGTATAAATTCTACAGCCAGGACCTGCTCAACAACTTGTTTCGCCACCCCTACACCCGCATCGAATTCGTGCAGCAGGAATTGAACGTGAGCCGGCCCACGGCCGCCAGCTACCTGAACAAGCTGGCCGAAGACGGCGTGCTGGTCAAACAAAAGCACGTCAACTCCAACTACTACGTCAACCAGCCCCTATTCGAGCTACTCGCCCGACTGGGATAACTTGCTTGGCTTGTTTTGTGTGGATCTGGATGGAGTTAACTATACACTGCTAACGGAGATAGCTAGGCCAAAACTACCTCTTGCCTCATACTCGGTTGAACAGGCATTTCGTCGTACGTACGCCCATTTAGTTCACGGCCTGCGGCCTTCTTGTTCTTTCCCCCCCATTGCTTGAAAAAGAATGCTACCCCAGCTGCTTCACACTGCTGCCGGATATCTTTGAGGTGGTCGGGTGAAACAGGAGAGAATTGGGTGTTAATTTCCCAACTCCATGGAAAAAGCCCCTCCCACGAAGCGGCCGCGCTATGATGC
>JAYSZD010000611.1:0-3593 GCA_043738185.1 Hymenobacter sp.
CGGCCTCAGAGACCAGGGGCAGGTGCTGCAAACGGGCGTAGGCGGTGCCGGGCACCAGCCTGATGCTGCCCGTGGGCAGGCCGGCCGGGTTGAGGCGGATGCGGTTCCAGAGCTCGTCTTCGAGCAGGGCGGTTTCCAGCTTGGTTTCGTTGTCGCCCTCGCTCTCGAAGTAGGATTTTTGGGAAACGTTGTAGCCTTTGGGGCCCAGGTTGAGCTGGGTGAAAACGTGGCCACACCATTCCTGTACCGACAAACTTACCTTGGGGCTGTGCGGGTCCTTCGCGAGGTCGAGCGGGGTGAAGGTGGACGTCATGATGGAATACGGGTAGACGCCGGTGTTGAACTTCTTGTTGAAATTCAGCTTGAGCACGGGCAGGCGGTCGGTCGGATTGGCAGCGGGATTGTCGAGCTTGACCTGTTTTTTGCGGGAGAAATCTTCGGTCACGAACACCAGCACGGCTTCGCCTTGGTGCAGCTCCCCGTAGCGCGCCTGGGTCAGGTCGTAGCTGGTGAGCTCAGCCTTGCCTTTAAACCAGTAGCCCCCAAACTCCGGCGGGAGCGGGGCTGCTTGCGACACCTGCGCCTGGGGGGCCTTGGTGTCGGGTGTGGATGAGCACTGCGCGGCACTCAGGAGCAGGGCGGGTAGCCAGATACAGGAACGCATCGACATGAGTGGGATTGGTTTTGGTGGATGCAGGAATGCCCCGGGTGCCTCCAAGCGTCGAACGGTTATTTCCATCCGACATCCTATGAGCGCGAAAAAAGCGATGCCACACAAGGAGTCGCCTCTTTCGATTAGTCCTCCGGATAGGGAACGAAAACGAAATTCGTGAACTCCTTATCGAGCACGAACAGGCAGCAGAACTCGTCGGCGTCTTTGTAGGTGGCCTGGAAGCCTTCGACGCCGGCTTCGTCGATGATGCCTTGCTGCACGAAGAGCTCGAGGTAGCTGGCGAAAACGTGCCAATCCAGGTTCAGCTCATCGGCATTGACGAGGAGGCCGCCGAGGGGCACTTCCTGCTTAGCAAAGACGAAAATGGGGTATTGGCTGAAGTCGCCCTTGCGAATCTGGGAAGAGGCTTCGAGCAGGGTATCGCACACGACGACGAAATCCTTGGTGATGGTGCCGAGGTATTTGCCGTTGAGTTCGGGGTCGTTGAAGTAGTCCATAATTAATAATTTGAACTCGTTGTTTAGAGTGTCATCCTGAGCTTGCGAAGGACCTTGTCACGGCTGTGCCGTCTTCAGGTTTGCATAAAAAGCCACTCGGAATTATCGATGGCAATTAACGCTTCTTTTTTAGCCCGCGTCCAGCCTTTTAATTCCTTCTCGCGGCTAATGGCGGCTTTGCTGTCCATGTATTCTTCAACATGCACCAGATTGTAGCAGAAGTAACGGCCTGCAAAAGTTTGGGCCAGGCCCCGATTGGCGTAGTGTTGGGCCAAGCGGGCCGTAAGGTTATTGGTAACACCGATGTACAACACCGATTTGCCCGGATTGGTGGTGATGTACACGTAATAAGGCATGGAGGGACTGGTTTGGTAGCCGCGTCCGTCTGTTATCCTGAGCATTCTGCAATTAAAGCAGAGATGAAGGACCTTGCCACGTTCGCTTCGATTGGAAATTACTGCAAATCGTTCGAGCGTGAGAAGGTCCTTCGCAAGCTCAGGATGACGGATGGGCGTGGCTACTTTAACTCCAACGCCACCACATTCTCCACATGGTGGGTGTGGGGGAACATATCCACCGGCTGCACGCGCGTCACCTTGTAAGCCGTATCCAGCAGCTCCAGGTCGCGGGCCTGGGTGGCGGGGTTGCAGCTGATGTAGACGATGCGGGGGGCGCGCAGCTCCAGGAGGCGGGCCACCACGTCGGGGTGCATGCCAGCGCGGGGCGGGTCGGTGATGAGGACGTCGGGGCGGCCGTGGTGGGCGGTGAAGTCGGCGGTGAGGATGTCCTTCATGTCGCCGGCGTAGAACTCCATGTTGGTGATGTGGTTGATTTCGGCGTTGACGTGGGCGTCGGCTACGGCCTGCTCCACGTATTCGACGCCAATGACTTTGCGGGCCTGGTGGGCCACGAAGCTGGCGATGGTGCCGGCCCCCGTGTAGAGGTCGTACACGAGCTCATCGCCCTTGAGGGCGGCGAAGTCGCGGGCTACTTTGTAGAGCTGGTGGGCGCCTTCGGAGTTGGTTTGGTAGAAGGACTTGGGGCCGATGCGGAAGCGCAGGCCTTCCATTTCTTCCTCGATATAGGGCTTGCCTTGATAGGTGATGACGTCGAGGTCGTGGAAGGTTTCGTTGCCCTTGCTGTTGAGCACGTAGTTGAGGGAGGTGATGCCGGGGAACTTGGCGTATAGGGCGTCGAGCAGAGGCTCGATGGACTCGTGGGGGCGGTAGCACTGCAGAATCACCATGATTTCGCCGGTGCTCTGGGCCGTGCGGATGATGAGGTTGCGCAGGTTGCCGGTCTGGCGCACCATGTTGCCGAATTCGAGGCCGTGCTGGCGGCCGTAGTCGCGCACGAAGAGGCGGATTTCGTTGCTGGGCTCGGCCTGGAGGTGGCAGTGCTGCACGTCGATAATCTTATCGAACCGGGCGGGCGTGTGGAAACCCAGCACGTTGCGGTCGAAGGTCTGGGTATCGTCGTCGATTTGCTCCTGGGTCAGCCAGCCGTTGTCGCTGAACGTGTATTCGAGCTTGTTGCGGTAGTAGGTGCGCTGGGGCGAGGACAGAATGAACGGAATCTCGGGCAACGCCACCTTGCCGATGCGCGTGAGCTGGTCCACCACCTGCTGCTGCTTGTAATGCAGCTGGGCATCGTAGGTGAGGTGCTGCCACTTGCAGCCGCCACAAACGCCAAAGTGCTGGCAAAACGGCGTGGTGCGCTCTTCGGAATAGGAGTGAAACTTGACCGGCACGGCTTCCAGAAAGCTCTTCTTGGCCTTGGTCACGCGCAAATCCACCACGTCGCCGGGGGCGACCTGCGACACGAAGATGACGAGGTTTTCGACGCGTACGAGGCATTTGCCCTCGGCCACCATGTCCTGAATTTTAACGTTGCGAAGTAACTCGGCGGGGATATTTTTAGCTCGGCTCATAAGTTCACAAAGGTAGACCACGGATTAGCTCGGATTTAAGCGGATTTCACGGATTTTGTAGCCGTCTCCCAAGCATCGGGGCACTCAACGAGAAAGGGCACCCGCTTGGGTAGCCTTTCTCGTTGAGTGCCCCTGTGTTCCTGCAAGATGATTCTACACGCTTGCGGCCTCACTTTGTGCGCCCGCAAGGCCGATTTGCAGGTTTGCGACTTTAATTAACAGGCTCACAAGCCCAATTTCAACATTCCGGACGGCTACAAAATCCGTGAAATCCGCTTAAATCCGAGCTAATCCGTGGTCTATTTCACCACTTCGAACCAGGTTTTGAGGCTGGTGCCGTTGGGCAGCTTCAGGAGGTAGAAGTAGGTACCGGCGGCGATGCTGGCATCGCCGCCCCAGTTGTTCTGGTAGTTGGTGGTGCGGTACACCTCGCGGCCCCAGCGGTTGAACACCGTGAACGTGTTGCCGGGGTAAAGCTGGATGTTGTCAATCT
>JAYSZD010000612.1:0-1477 GCA_043738185.1 Hymenobacter sp.
CAGCCCACTCATGCCGGGCATGTTGATGTCGGAAAGGATAATGAGAACCTCGGAGTGGTGAGCCCGCAAAAAAACCATGGCTTCCTCGCCCGAAAACGCGAAGTTGAACGACAGCTCGCCGCTGCGGATTTCGCGGCGAAACCGCTGTTGGAACAAGTCGCGCACGTCCGTTTCGTCGTCAACAACCAGAATTTGCATGAGAAATGTTTTCAGTAATCGGGGAGCGCCAAAGTTAGGTGCCAATGGGCAGTAGCGCGAACTCTGCAGTTCGTGTCGCCGCGCTATTCGGGCTGCTCTAGGGCGCGAAAACGCGAACTGCCGGATTCGCGCTACTGGTAAAGCTGCGCTACGCGGGCAGCGTGACCACAAATTCGGTGCCTACGCCCTCCTCGCTTGCCGCTACCAGCGTGCCGCCGTGGCCGGTGGTCACGATGTCGAAGCTCAACGACAAACCCAGGCCCGTGCCTTCGCCCAGGGCCTTGGTGGTGAAGAAGGGCTGGAAGATTTTTTCCCGTACGGCCTCAGGCATGCCGGTGCCGTTGTCGCGGATGCGGATTTCGACGCCAGCTGGCACGGCGCGAGTGGTTACGTGAACCTCGGGCCGATAGGCGGCGGGGCTGGCTACTTGGCGCGCCTGCACGGCATGAAACGCGTTGGCAAACAGGTTGATGAGTACCCGGCCCAAGTCTTGGGGCACGGCGGCCACGGCGGGCAGGCCCGCGGCCAGCGAAGTCACCAAGTTGGCCTCAAAGGTTTTATCCTTGGCCAGCAGGCCCTGGTAGGCCAGGCGCAGGCTTTCTTCGGTTAGTGCGTTGAGGTCGGTGGGTTGGCGCTGGCTGGTGCCGGTGCGCGAGTGGGCCAGCATGTCCTTGATGATGGAGGTAGCCCGCTGCCCGTGCTGGCTGATTTGCTGCAGGTTCTGCTTCAGGCCGGCCAGAATCTCGGCCTCCAGGCCCGTGGCCCGCGCCGGCCCGCGCCGCTCCCCGTTGATGTCGTCGACCAGCTCGGTGCTGACTTCGGCAAAGTTTTTCATGAAGTTGAGCGGGTTTTGCAGCTCGTGGGCGATGCCGGCCGTGAGCTCGCCCAAAAACGCCATTTTCTCGCGCTGCACCAGCTGGTCCTGGGCCGTTTTCAGCTCGGCCAACGACTGCTCCAGGGCCTCGCGGGCGCGCTGCTGCTGGCGGGCGTGGCGGCCCAGCAGCAGCGCCAGCGCCAGCAGGCCCACCAGGCCCGCCACCAGGGCATAGGTGCGGTAGCGGGCCCGCAGCGCGGCCTGGCTGGCGGCGGCGGCCTGGGCGCGCTGCTGCTCGCGGTAGTTGAGGCTTTGCAGGCGCATCACCTTTTCCTGCCCAAACAGCGTGTCCTTCATCACCAGCATCAGGCTCTGGTACTTGAGGGCGCTGTCGTTCATGCCGCGGGCCTTGAAATTCTGGGTCAGCAGGGTGCTGGCGTTGAGCACCCCCCGCAAAAACCCGTT
>JAYSZD010000613.1:0-1477 GCA_043738185.1 Hymenobacter sp.
GGGTCATAAACGGGTAATTAAAAGTTGAGAATTAAGAATTGAAAATGGGTTGCTCGGATTCGAAACGGCCCATTTTTAATTCTTAATTCTCAATTTTTAATTCCTAAAAAGGCGGGTCCTCGTGCTTATTCATGTTGCCCTTGGGGAAGGGCACCGGCGACTCGTTAATCTTCGAGCCCAGCCGAATGGTATTGGGCGCGAAGCTGCTGGGCTCGCTGTCGAAGTTGCTGGCGGGCAGGCCCATGGGCTGGTAGCCGCTGGGGTCAAAGCCGCCGCCCGCGCCGTCGAGGTCGGCAAACTTGGTGAACTTGCCGATGAACTTGAGCTGCACGGTTTCGAGCGAGCCGTTTCGGTGCTTGGCAATGATGACTTCGCCCACGCCCTGGGTCGAGTTGCCCTCGGCGTCCTGGTCGAGGCCGTAGTACTCGGGGCGATAGAGGAAGATTACCATGTCGGCGTCCTGCTCAATGGAGCCCGATTCACGCAGGTCGCTCAGCATCGGGCGCTTCTCGCCGCCGCGGGTTTCTACCGAGCGCGAGAGCTGTGAGAGGGCCAGCACGGGCACGTTCAGTTCCTTGGCTATATTCTTGAGTGCCCGTGAGATACTGGCAATTTCCTGCTCGCGGTTGCCGCCCCGGCCGTCGGTGTTGCCGCTCATCAGCTGCAGGTAATCCACGATGATGAGCTGCACGTCTTTTTGCGAGCGCAGGCGGCGGCACTTGGTGCGCAGCTCGCGGATGCTCAGGCCCGGCGTGTCATCAATGTAGATGGGAGCGGCCGAGAGGTCGGCAATCTTGTGGTTGAGCTGTTGCCACTCGTGGTCGGCCAGCGTGCCCTTCTTGATTTTGTCGGAATCCAGCTCCGCCTCGGCCGAAATCAGACGATTGACGAGCTGCAGCGAGGACATTTCCAGCGAGAAAATGGCCACCGGGCGCTTGAACTCCACGGCCGCGTTGCGCATGGCCGAAACCACGAACGCCGTGTTGTGCGTCACGGTCATGTCCTGGAGCAGGAACAGGCGGTTGCCATCAATCTCAAAGCCGTAGTAGTCGTCCACGTTATCGAACTCCACGGTGATGCCCGTCTGTCGCCAATCCACGGGCGAGGCCCAGGGCTGGGCCTGCTTGCGGGCCACGCGCACCGGCACCCGGTTAATGTCGCCGTAGAGGCGCACGCGCCACACTTCGCATTCGTAGCCGATGCTGGAAATGGTAGCACGCTTCTTCGTGAGTGAGGTACGGAAGCCCAGCGAGTCGCCCAGAAATTTGATTTGGCGGGCCAGGCGGCGGTTTTTCTGGGTGATTTCGTAGCCGTTGGAAACCGGGTCGAGGTGGCCGTCGCTGTCAATCAAACCGGCCAGCAGCCGCAGTCGGTTTTCGGTGGAATTGATGGCGTAGGCGCGGGGAATATGTTTGTTGCCCAGCACGCCCAGTTGCCGCAGCTCGTCCTGCAACGAATATTCGGCAATGTTGCCGCC
>JAYSZD010000614.1:0-9414 GCA_043738185.1 Hymenobacter sp.
GTCGCCACTCTAGTATTGGCTATAAGAAGCCCTATTACTTTCACCAACAACAACTTGCCAACATCACCCAATTCTCTCCTGTCTAACTAGACCACCTCACTGTTTCCCTAACGCCGCAGTTATTTCACTTTCTTGAATGGGACCGCTCAAGGAAATATTAATGGCAACCGTACACTCCTGTTCGGTCTCTTCTGGCACAATGGTCCGATAGTCAAACCCTTCGTTATCAAATTCCTGCCATTCCCATGTGGGGGGAATGCGGTGGCGCTGGTACACGTTGGCTGCAGTGATGTTACTCAGTTGCTGCCCGAAATAAATTAAAACCGGGATAGGGGCCAGTGCAAAAATGGAAAGATGATTTATGGGGCGACCGGTCGGGTCGTCCCCCCGCGCCAGCTGTTCTAATTCCCGGTCTATCGTAAGCTTCGCCAGGTCCCAGAAGGAAGAGTCTTTCTCAGTAATCCGTATGTTGTCCAGCTTTATATGGATGCCTCGATTCGTCGCTGGATAACGCTCTGGATATACGGCTCGCTGGGTTTCTTCATCACTGAAGGCACTATCGGCCCGCCGATGGCCGACGCGAGTACTCAACATGATAATGAGTGTGCGTTTTGAAGTATGCACACTAGTTTGGCGCTCGATGCGCTCCTCGTGCTCTTGCTTGTATTGTTGTAATAACTCAACCGGATGCTCTGCGACCGCAATTTTGTCGATAAGTCGGTGGTGTGTATCGCACAGCAGCATAATATTATTAGGGTCGGTCTTTAACTGGTCCGATAACACCGCATCCCCCCGTGGACCTTCCGGGCTATCCGCCACGATATGGGCCAGATAAGCCTTATTCATGGTCCGAAGAGTAAGGGTATCTTTCCATAAGGGCTCGTTGCACCCAGGATACTGGCAGCGGCCACCCGCGTACAGCCAGATATGAAATTTAACTTTGTCGGGAATAGAGGTAAAGGACATGGAGTCTGGGGATTGAATTTTACTTCTCTATTGCTAATGGCTTCCAGGTCGTGGTTATCTCCTTGGCGGCCCATAAACGTACCTCCTGCATACCGACAATGAGAAAGAACAACTCTTCGCAATACTGGTCCTGAAGCAGCCGGCGGTTCCAATCGTGGGTATCTATGCTAGAAGGAGTGGGGTGCGTTTCGGGATGCGTGTGCCATTCACCTAGGTAGGTACAGGTGTGGCCGCTGGCTACCCAAGCAGCGTCAATGGCTGCCTGATGCCGTCGCTTAGCCCGGTAAAATGAGTAGCGGGTGCGCCGGTCACCGGGCATCGGCTCCGTCACGGCATCGACTATCACATCGTTGCTGGTGGCAATGTAACGGCCCATCATGACACCTCCTGCCTCGGTTGCCGTTGGTCCGCGCTGAGCGTAAGATTGCATGATTTTCAGCACTGCGGCCGGTATTTTTATGCGGCCTCCACCATTTCGGTAGAACACGAGGGCTTGTTCTTCATCCATGGTCGTTGACGGCTTCAGAACCAGTCGCCAGACCGCACACTGGGCAATCGGATACAATATATAGCGTCGCCTCACGGCGTAGCTCTTCTTCCTTTAGCCGATACCGTGGGCCCACCTTGAACCCAGCCGCTTTAAGTTCTCGGTCGTTGCCCTTCCACGACCACAACGGGCTATCTAACTGATTGCCAGTTAGTGATTCCACCGCTAACCGTGCCGCAAGCATTGCCGTTTGGGACGCATCAAGAGAAGCATAAGGCGTATGTAGGGAACCACACCCGGACAGGGCCAAGCTGAATTGCTGGTTCGGCGCAGCAAACAGGGCGCGGTTTGCTAAAGGAGCATCGGGGTCGGGCGAGGTGTATAGACATTCCAGGCATCCTGCTTGGTTCGGCCACGTCAGGAGGGCATGGCCGCCGATGCCATAGGGTTCTAGCCAGGTATAGATAACGGGAGGAGTACTTGGCAGAGCACGCAATCGCTCGTTCAGGTACCGCTCCAGTGTGGCCATGCCTGTTGCCGCTATAATAAGGTCGAACGCTTCAGGATTAACTTCTTGGGCATCCAGCGCCTGTTCGATACTCTTCGTAACAGCTGTTATTTCGGCATACAGGTATTTATGCTGCAACTCCTCACGCAAGGCCAAGGATTTGCTTTTCCCGACGCCTGACATCCCCAGGGCATGCCGATGCATGTTTTCAATCGACAACGTATCCTTATCAACCAAGGTCAGGTGCTGGATTCCAGCACGCACCAACTCGTGCGCTAAGTGGCCGCCGATTGCGCCACAGCCTATCAACAGTACTTTCTTCTCCGTTAATCCCATTTTTCCACCACCTCGCGGCAATAGGTAAGACCGTTCCCAGCGAACCAGCTGGACCGGCGATAATTCAATAGCTGCGCCCCGCTCGCCCAATGGATGAAAGCCATTGTGGCTCTTATAGGCAACGCCAATTAAGGTAACGGACTGCTCACGGCCTGGCACAGGAATGGCCAACACCAGGAGGCCGCTCCAATAGCTAGCCGATTTATATAGCTGCCGCCGGCGTTTATGCGGCATCGCCGCGAGGGTTGGTCGCACGAGTTCGCGTAGCTGGTCAATGGTCCAGAAGGGCTCACCCGGGCCGGGGGGGATAAAGGTCGCACCAGGCAGTAACTGCAGATAAGCAATTTTTTCCGTTACGGTAGATGCCCGCTTACTCAATGCCCGGTACAATGGCGGCAATTCATCCAGAGCCCCGGCGACCCACTGCAGGCCATTGTTGGCAGCGTAACCAGTAAGGGTGCGTGCTTCCGAAGGCGGGTTGAATAAGTTGACCCATGCGGAACCACCTAATTGCCCCCAGTAAACTTCCAATTCCCTCATAAACTCAGCAGTCTGGTTTGAACTGAGCCCTTCTTCCAGCGTTCTGACAGTTTCCTTAACGGCCCACGTCAACACTGTATCCGGACGACGGCGATTCAGTAGCAACCCTTCTGCTGTGCTATAGCACACCACACCCGCATTCCGAAAAACGTGGGGAAGGCGCCCCAGTAGGTGCCCGTCTTCCAGTAGCACGCTTGGGGCATCTTTCGGAAAGTCATGCGTCAGCCAGATGACAATGCCAACAGATAATCCACTCACCGCCAAGGTGGTGGATATCCGAAAGCTACCGTCTTCATCCGCTTGAACAGCCCCTGCTGCCAGGACCAGCCCCTCGTCCACGGCTGTCGCCAACCAAGCATCTACCGCATCGGCCGTCATTCTAACCCGACAAACCGGAACTGGCAGCGCCTGCTACCGCCTTGCGAGCCGTGTCCGATTTTGGAGGAATCGGAAAGTCCGACCCGAATACCTTCGCCAGGTGCTTACATGCCTCGTGCGGGTCAATTTCCTTGTGTGCCGCGTCCAGCGCCGTTCTCAAGTCTTTCAGCTTTGTCTCGAACGTGCTCATTTGCACGAGCGTCATGTTTTCGTACACATCGCTCCAAGGTTCCACCGGCAACTTAGCGATGAGGCAATGGCCCCATTCCTGCTTCCTTTCACGCCACTGATTACTGAATCGACCCAACATGTCATCGACCAGCGTGCGCAACGCGCCCAAGTCGTCTCTTGTTCGGCTCAGTAAATCGAAATAAGTAGCTTTAAAATCATAGTGCGCGTTCAAGGTCAAGCCAATACCGCGTGGAGCGCCATTACCGCTGCTGGAGAAATTTACGTCTTTCCAGCGTTTCATAAAGCGCATAACGCGTCGAAACTGCTGCCGCCCGTGCGTATCGTCCTGAAAACGTAGAAATAGCTCGTGCTGCAGTCCTGAGGGGTCTGAAACTTTCCACTCCTGAGCACTCGCGGCATCTCCCGTTCGGCCAACGGCCAGGTAATCCTTGCCGTCAGCGTTGCTGCTCCGTGCCGAGTAGATTGCCAAATCAACATGATAAGCTGCTTCTACGCCATTTTCCTTGTAAAAGACTGTAACGCACGGACGGCGAATGCGAATGTCATCCGTAAGCCCATTTAACGCTTCTTCAACCCGCTTCTTTAACGTTAGGGGCGAATAGGCCCCCTCTCCGTCTTTCGGCGTATCGAAATAAACACCCTGGTCAATGTCGTACCCACTGCCGCCCGCCAACGGTTTAACGCCGGTGTTCATTTTATAACTGCCTTGGTACTTAAAAGTCGGAATCAGGTTTAGCTCACCGTACTTCTTAAAAACCCCGGGCAGGTTGGCTTTCAAACGGCGGCGGATGACGTTGCGCTTGTCGCGCAACTGTTTCTCTTTTTTGAAGCGGCCTAGCCGAATCCCGATTTTTTTATCGGAGTGAAACTTATCAAATTGGGTCTGTACGTTTGCCATAAGCGTGGTGTAAGGGTTATTAACCAAGTAATGATGCAGAGCATCCAGTCAAAGACTGGCCCACCGGAAGTAGGTTGAATTCAACGAGACGACGTCACCAATCCTATTAGCAAAACCTAGGCTGCGCCATTAGTTCCTGTCTGTGCTACTATATTTAGCTTTGTTCTGTGTGTCAGGCGATTCAATTGTACATTATTAGTTTATTTTAGCTCTAGCCTCAACGCAATGCGTTACTTTTTAGGGATACAGCCTCCCAGCGCACTGACAGAATCAGTACTGAGCTTTAGAGGTGAACTTGGATGGCAGGAAATGGAGCCTCATATCACGGTCAAAGCGCCTTGTGGCCTTGACGGAGAGCCAATATGGTTGCCAGCTGTGCGTCAACTTTGTGAGCGCTTTGCTCCCTTTACAGTTGAGGTTGGTGGCATAGGATGCTTTGGGAACTCGACACTTTTCTTGCGGATTAGCTCCCCCGACTTATATAGGCTGCACGCTAGCTTGCTGAATGAGCTGAAAATTTCCAGTGCAAATCAGGAAGCCTGTTTTGAAGGCGCACGCTATACCCCTCACCTGACGCTTAGGCAATACCCCCATACGAAAGGAGAGCGCTCAATTAGCAAAGAATCGATTAGGGCTGTTCAGTATTTCAATGAGCCAATCGTCTTTTCTGCTACTGAATTAGTGGTTTACTGCAAAGCTGGTAAGGAAGCATTTAAAGGGATAGATAAAATCACCTTTTCCGATGATGCAGCAGGGTTCTAAAAGCACGCTGCTGTTAATTTTAGCACTTTTGACTTCGAAGTATTCGGCCTGCAACTAGTTGCACAGGAGTGGCAACAAGGCAGCAGTCATGCGGCGGTATCGGATGTAGCGGTCGGAACTGTAATAGGAGTAGATAACCACGCGCTGGTTATCCAGACGGAGGCTGCTCTGTATGCCTTCTGCCTAGGTGAGCTGATTGGTAGCAGAGTTTTCACTACTGCACACCTCATAGCAACTTACTGGGCTTCGAGCTTGAGACCAGGCTTGTTTCGCCGAGCGGTACTCATGCGATAGTAAGGGCTTATCTGGCAGGCGGATTGACTATATTTATATGAAGTGCGTCGTAGCGATAGATGTCTGTTAATTCTATATACGCCCCTCTGCAAGACGTTTTAGTGGGAGCTGACAATATTCAAACGAGCAACTATAAGGTACTGCCACACCTAAGCTGATAATTAGGTAGCCGCCGTCGACGTAAAGCTATGTCATTTTACATCTTGTGAACGTTCGTGGCTGTTGCAGAACTCTGTTTAGAGGGTTGCATTTCTGGAGAGCAGCTTGGCGCGTGCCCAAGTTGGCGCTTGGGCGCGTTGATTTCGCCAGCCAGCGCGCCTGTTGGCTGCCAGCAGCGACTTGGGCAGGGCCATCGCCAAGCTCATTTGGCGCTTCGGCTGGTGCTTGAGCAGCTTCTTGAGGTTGTAGGCGATAGCACTTAGCAGCATGGCTTTATGAGCCGCCGCCCGGCCCTTTGTGCCGACCCGCCGCAGTCCATAATGATGAAGCAGGCTCCCAAAAACGGGCTCAACCGTCCGTTGCCGGACCCGGCGCATCTGCTGCCCCGCCCGACTGTGCTGCCGGTGCCAGGCACGGCGATACGCGGCATCAAAGGCCGAGCGCACAAACTTTTGTTGCGGAGCCGCTGGCGTACAGGTCATCTTCAACGGGCACTGCTGGCAGTCTTGATAAGCCGCCCGGTAGTTCTTGACCCAGTTTCCATCTTGGCTGGTGGCATAATTACGAAAGGGCAACAGCTTGCCTGTTGGACAGCGAAAGGCATCGCCCTCGGCCTCGTACGTAAACCCTGCCGCGGCTAATTTATAGGCACCAAAAACGGGAATCCAGGGCGTAATACCTCGCTGTTCCAGGAACGCATAATTGAAGCCGTTGGAGTAGCCCGTGTCGGCCACGAAGTCACGCAACGTCAACTCATTCGCGGTCAAGCGCGTTTGCAGGTGCCGCACAAAGTCAGGCAAGTGCGTGCTGTCGCGGCGGTCGGCAAAATCCGCCTGGATGTGGCTGATAATGCCGACGGCCGTATCCACGGCCACGCTGCAGAGGTAGTTCAGGGCCCGCGCTTTGCCGGGCTTGACCGAAATGCGCGCGTCGGGGTCGGTGGGGCTATAGTGCGTTTTATTGCTGAGCAACTGGGCTTTGGGGTGCCGTGCGCCCAGTCCACCGGGTGCCGTTTGCTGCTTGGCGCGTCTTGCGGCCTCGCGGCGCAGCTGGTGGGCGGGGGCAGAGCGCACGGCGGCGGCTGGCGCGGGAGTCGCTGGCTCGCCGGCGACCGTTAAGGAGGGGAAACGCGCGCTTGCTTCTCGCGCAAGCTATCGAGCGAAGCCGCCGCTTTGACGGGTGCCGAGTCCACGACCTGCGTATCGCCCGCCACCAACCCCGCGTTTACGCACTGCCGAAACACCTGGTCGAAGAGGTGGTCGAACACGGCGGCGGGATACAGCTGGCGCGTGCGGCTGATGGTCGAGTGCCAGGGCAAGTCCTCGTCTACTTCGTAGCCCAAGAAGTAGAGAATATCCAGCCGCAGGGCGCATTGCTCAATTAAGCGCCGGTCGCTGGCGATGTTTTCCAGGCGCCCCACCAGCACCAACTTGAAGAAGACGACCGGGTCCAGCGAGGGCTGCCCGGTATGGCTGTAGACCGGACGGGTCTGCTGGCGCAAAAACGCCCAATCCAGCACATCGCGCAAGCGGCGGTAGAAATTATGCTTGGGCACGCGCTCCGAAAGGCGAAAGTGCGTGCTGACTTTATCGTGAAAGTGTTTCTGGCCCTGCATCCACTTTATACGGGTCGCCTATCCCTCAGGTACTTCTGCAACAACCACGAGCATTCTCAAGATGTTAAATATGATATATAAATACTTATAAAGATTCACAACCCCAGTTTCTGAGCCGCATTGTGCTGCTGCACATTGTCGAGGCGGGTGTAGCGGCGAATCATCTCACTAGTCTTGTGCTTGGTCTGGTTCATGATTTCGCTGTCGTCGGCCCCGTTGAGCTTGGCCACTGTGACAAATGAGGCCCTAAGAGAGTGAGCCGTATAGCCCGGCCCCAGGTAACGCTGCACCAATAAATTTACCGTCTGGTCGGAAAGCCGATTGGCAGTAATCCGGCTGCCTTTGCGCAGCATCACGAACACTGGGCCTTCGGGCCGCTCCAGTTTTTCCAGCCAAGCCTTGAGGGAGCGGATGGGACACACGGCCGGCTCGGGCGAATAGAAGATGGCCTTTTCCTCGTAATCGCCCAACTGATTGGTTTTGCTTTTGCCCAACGACACAATCAAGCAGTCTTCGGTAAAGCGCAGGTCCTGCACGTTGAGTGCCGTGAGCTCGGAGCGGCGAAAGGCCCCCGTAAAGCCCAGCAGCAGAATGGCCCGGTCGCGCAGGCCGGCGACGGTGGTGGTGTCCAGACCCCGGACCAGCCGCTTGAGCTGGGCCAGCGAAAACGCCGGGGCCTGCTTTTGGCGTACGCCGTGCACGCGCCGCACGCCGTCCATGAAAATCTTGAACTGCTTGTCGTCCGTGGGCGAGGCAACGCCGCGCACGGCGTGGGCCTTGCTGATGGCGGCGTAGTGCCGCTCGATGGTAGCCACTTTCTTGCCGGCTTCGGCCAGACTAGTAACGAAGCCCACGAGCGCATCGACCGAGGCGGGCAACGCGTCAAAGCCATGGTCGGCGCACCAGGCCCCGAACCGGCGCAGGTCGGCGGCGTACGCCCGGGCCGTATTGGCCGCGCCGGATAGGCCGGCCTCGACGTAGCGGGCGGCCGCGCCAGTGTGGTGCGCGAGGCCGTGGCCGACCGAATGCAAGGTCACTCCGGTGGTCTTTTCCATGTAGCGTATATATAAAGGAGTAAGCGGCCGTTTTTCGTTGCGGTGGTAAGATAGTACATAGGTAGTGATAATTCTTACTTATCGCTACCTATTGGAACGAGAAGGAGCAGGCACTTTTTTTATGGCCTGAAGCAAACCGAAAATCTGATACTGCCAACCATTGTGGCATCAAGGGGGTCTGGTGAAAAGGGACTGTAAGCTAAGGTAAGTTGCTTTTCAGGTCGAGTTCAAGCTGGTGGGGTTCTTCTTTCTATCGTTGGTTGTCGGGCAACTAGTGGTCCTGCGGCGGGTACTCCGGTATCCAGTCGTCGGCGGGGCTGCGGGCCGGGTCGGGGTCCATAGTCTCGGGGGCCTGGTCCACGGCCACTGCCCCGGCTTCGGCCGACCCGAACAGCGCGGCCTCAGCCGGCGGGAGCATGGGCTGGCGCGGTTCCAACTCCCGGTTGAAGAAATGGCCCAGCGTGACGCCGGGGCTTTGCCGTTGGTACCAGGCCGGCATTTCGTCGGGCGCACAGAGCACCCCCAAATAGCCATCGGCGTGAAAGCAGGCCTTCACCTCGGCCGGGCCGAAGCCATTCAGGTAGATGTGCACGCGGGCCCCGATGGCGGGTAAGTCGCCGCTGCCCGACCAGATTAGCCCCGCGGGCAATCTGGTCCGGGTGGGGAATCCCACCCATTTTGGGCATAGCTGGCCTCGGTTAAAAGTTTGGTACAGAAGTTAAGCGAGGCGCTTCCAAACGGGGTTGCTACTCGTTAGAAACCTGCATTCAGCGGTTATCAGGGCGGTTTGTTCAGTTAAACCTCCTTTTTGCGAACTGCTTACAACTGCCCAGTACCGGGCGGGAACGGGCAGCTGCAGGGCCGGACGAGTTTAAGAAACTCGTCTACGGTTCATTGTTCACGAAATGCTCCGAAAGGGTGAGTTTCGTGAACTCCTGTTTCGCCCTGCTAAGTGACCTTGCTTGCACTACACCAAGTCAGGCGGCAAAGCAGAGAGGAGAACAGCGTGGAAGAGCAACTTTACGAACCGTGCCTGGTGGTTTGAGCAGGTCGTACGGCGGCCCTTTTAACTTTTGGACCAATCTTTTAACCAAGACCATTGCTAGCGGCCCCGAGGTGAAAGATTCACCAACAAGTAGCTTCTGTTGGCGTATCTTGCACCATGAACTCACCGGACGAGCATTTCCTGACCATTGTAGAGGCCAAGCTGTCCGCCTGGTTTGG
>JAYSZD010000615.1:0-1475 GCA_043738185.1 Hymenobacter sp.
AGCTACCAACGCTACCAAGTCGGTCAACTTCGCCCGGCACCTTTGCAGGAACAGCACTTCGTCGCGGATGTGCATCAACCGCTCAAGCGGCAGCGGGGATGACATATTCCGTCGTTTTTAAAATATGCGGCCCGATATATTTCGACAGCCCCGGCCGTGTCAACAGCTCCACCTCCCGGCCAAGCAACGCTTCCAGAAAGTCAATTACCGCGAAGAAGCCCTCAAACGTCTTACGCCCTTCCTGAAAATCCACAAGCAAGTCCACGTCACTGTCCGGCCCGGCCTCGTCGCGCACAAACGAGCCGAACAGGCCCAGCTGCGCCACGCCCAGCACCCGCAGCTGCTCGCGCTGCCCTTGCAGACGGGCAATAACTTCGGCTTTGGTGCGAACGGGTTTCATGAAACAGGCTACGGGATTAGGGATGCGCAAGATACGGCTGCCTCGGTGGCTTCTCTCACACGCTCCCCCCGCCCCGCCGCCGTGGCTGACGCGGCTAGGGTAGCGGCAGTTTCTCCAAGATGTGAAGCGGACAAAACTATTTCGTGGCAGAAAAATGCTTAAGGAGCTTCCCCCGCTTGGAATAAATATTCTGCACCCTAAAATAAGGAATTGGGTCGCACGCATACAGGCCCCCGCCCCCGCCATAAGAGCCCCCTTCTCCGACGCTCATTGTGTTGCCGAAATAGCCACTGACGATAACCGTGTCCTCCTGCCGCCACTTTACCAAATGCGCATAGTAGCTATGAAACCGGGCGGTATCCCGATAATGCCCATTGGGATAGGGCACAATAAAGGCCTCATGGCCGTGAAAGAGCCGAATGAAACTATTGGACGGGCTCACGCGCACCACCGGATAGGCTTCATTGAATTCATCGCAACCCCAACCACTAGGCCAGGTAATAACCACCCGACTCGGCCCAGAAAGCCGGTAGGCAATAGCAAAAGCGCGTGAATAGAGCACATAAACTAAAATCAGGGCAGCTACTACTGATATGCACCCCAGACCCTTTGAAAGTTTCATGAGTTAAAGCTACGATTGATGTACAAAAAAGCCCCGCCAGCACGACACTGACGGGGCTTCTTCATTCACAACCAACCGACAATTACACCGCTGGCATTTCCACGTTCTCGAACTTCACCGCGCCGTCTTCCAGCACGGCTTCTACCACGGCGTCTTTCGTCACGCGGCCCGAGAGGATGTCTTTCGACAGCTCGTTCAGAATTACGCGCTGGAGCACGCGCCTCAGCGGGCGGGCACCGAACTGCGGGTCGAAGCCGGCTTCGCCCAGGTGGTCGAGCACTTCGGAGGTGGCTTCGAGCTGGATGCCGGCCTCGGCCAGGCGCTGCTGGATTTGCCGGAACTGGATGTCCACGATGCGGCGGATTTCCTTGCGCTTGAGGGGCTGGAACATCACGATTTCGTCGATGCGGTTCAGGAACTCGGGGCGCATGTGCTGCTTGAGGCGCTCCAGCA
>JAYSZD010000616.1:0-3582 GCA_043738185.1 Hymenobacter sp.
CGCCGGGCGCCAGCGGCGGTTGGGGCTTGGGTGTGGGCGAAGTAGGAAATTTCATCGCCGCGAAGTTCAGACAAAAAAAGAGCGCCGCAGCCCCTTTGCAGGAACCGCGGCGCTCAGAAAGCTGGCTTTATTCTTTGAATTTAGAGAATCAGCATAGCGTCGCCGTAGCTGAAGAACTTGTATTTCTCCTTGATGGCCTCCTTGTAGGCTTCCATCAGCAGGGGGTAGCCGGCAAAGGCGGCCGCTAGCATGATGAGCGTGCTTTCCGGCATGTGGAAGTTGGTGAGCATGCAGTTGGCAATTTTGAAATCGTGCGGCGGGAAGATAAACCGGTCAATCCAGCCCTGAGTGGGCTTCATGCGGGCATTGGCCGACACCGACGCCTCCATAGCGCGCACGGTGGTGGTGCCTACGGCGCATACTCTGCGCTTGGTATCAAGGCCCTTGTTCACGATTTCGCAGGCCGGAGCCGTCACGATAAAGTTTTCCGAGTCCATTTTGTGCTTAGTCAGGTCTTCCACATCCACGGTGCGGAAGGTGCCCAGGCCCACGTGCAGCGTCACAAAAGCCGGCTCGATGCCCTTAATTTCCATGCGCTTCATTACCTCGCGGGTGAAGTGCAGGCCCGCCGAAGGCGCAGCCACCGCGCCGATATTTTCGGCGTAAATGGTCTGGTACCGCTCTTTGTCGGCGGGCTCGGTTTCGCGGTTGAGGACTTCTTTCGGAATCGGGGTTTCGCCCAGCTCGTAGAGCGCCTTGCGAAACTCCTCGTCGGTGCCATCAAACAGAAACTTGATGGTACGGCCGCGCGATGTGGTGTTATCGATAACCTCGGCCACCATGTCCGATTCGCCGAAGTAGAGCTTGTTGCCCACCCGGATTTTGCGGGCGGGGTCTACCAGTACGTCCCACAGGCGAAGCTCCTTGTTCAGCTCGCGGAGCAGGAAAACTTCGATTTTAGCACCGGTTTTCTCCTTGTTGCCGTACAGGCGTGCCGGAAAAACCTTGGTGTCATTCATCACCATTACGTCGCCCTCGGCGAAATAATCCAGAATATCTTTGAAGGTGCGGTGCTCAATCTGGCCGGTTGCGCGGTGCACGACCATCAGGCGGCTTTCGTCGCGGTTGCGGGCCGGATGCAGAGCCACCAGTTCTTCGGGGAGTTCGAACTTGAACTCATGCAATTTCATCGCCATAGGGCAGTAATTGGGGGAATTTAAGGAAATTTGGGGAGGCAAAAGTACGGCTTTTTCTCAGAACATTCATTTTATTCCTCGTCGTCGCTTTGCGTGCGACCTTTACCGCTCAGCAACTTCCCGCTGATTTTGCGTCTTTTGCCCCGGATACTTACCCTCACATGCGTTCCCTGCACCATGCTAGCACTTCGCCTCACCTTTGAAAGCTTTCGATTTGCCTGGGATGCCCTCAAATCCAACTTGTTGCGCACCATCCTGTCGCTGTTGGGCGTCACGGTAGGCATCTTTTCCATCATCGCCGTTTTTACCATCGTCGATTCGCTGGAAGCCAATATCCGCAGCAGCATGAATTTTGTGGGCGACAAGGTGATTTATATCGAGAAATGGCCCTGGACTTTCGGGCCCGATTACCCCTGGTGGAAATATTTTAATCGGCCCGTGCCCTCAGTGCGCGAGTTTCAGGAGCTACGCCAGCAGCTTGGTGGCAACAACCGGGGCATCGCCATTTTCGCGGCAAAGGGAGGCAATACGCTCAAATCCGGCTCCAATTCCATGTCGGATTGTGCGGTGCAGGGCGTGAGCTACGACTACCGCGTGGTAAGCAGCGTGCCCCTGGAAACGGGCCGCTACTTTACAAATCAGGAGATGGAGTCGGCCCGGCCGGTGGCCATTATCGGTGCCACCATTGCCGAAAACCTGTTCCCCCAGGGCGTAGCGCTGGGCCGCGACTTTAAGCTGCGTGGGCGGAGCTTTGTCATCATCGGGGTGATGGAAAAGGAGGGCAAAAAGCTGCTCGATACGCCCAGCAACGACACTAATGTGCTTTTGCCCTTCGGCTCATTTGTCAAAATGTACGGACTGGGCGTGACTGGTATGGGCGATGGTCCCTCGCCCCGTATCGGCGTGAAGGGCCGCGAAGAAGACGCGGGCCTGTTGGACCTGGAATACGAAATGCGGGGCGTGATGCGCAACATCCGCGGCCTGAAGCCCCGGCAGGAGGACAATTTTGCCCTTAACCGACCGGAAATGATTGCCAGCCAAATCTCCCAGCTTTTTAGCGTCATCGGCGTTGTGGGAGGTGTCATCGGCTCGTTTGCCATTCTGGTGGGCGGCTTCGGCATCGCCAACATTATGTTCGTGTCGGTGCGCGAGCGGACCAATATTATCGGCATCCAAAAATCACTGGGGGCGAAAAATTTCTTTATCCTGTTTCAGTTTCTGTTTGAAGCCGTTTGCTTGTGCCTCATTGGCGGGCTGGCGGGCATTTTGCTGGTGTGGCTCGTAACGCTGGTTCCGCAGGACGCGCTGCCGCTGGCCATGTCGGCCTCCCGCATTATTCTGGGCCTGCTGATTTCGGTCGGAATCGGGGTGATTGCCGGCATTGTACCAGCCGTGATGGCGGCCAATCTGGACCCGGTAATTGCCATCCGCGCCAAATAAGTAGCCGTTCGTTGTTGGTTGTCAGTTGTCGGGGCCAGTTGTCTGATTGAATGAGTGCCCACAACTGACAACTAATAACCGACAACTAACAACTAATAACCCATGACGCTACCTTCTTTCTTTTACTACGAATTTTTGGGTAATACGGTGGGCCAATACCTGGTGGCCGTGCTCATTCTACTGGTTGGCAGCGTATTTCGACGGGTATTTTCGCGTTTGCTCAGCAAGCTGCTTTTCTCCCTCACCAAGCGCTACACGGGTGGCGTGAGCGAGGAGGAGCTGCACGGCTTGCTCATCTATCCGCTCTCGATGCTGCTGCTGGTGATGACGCTGCAGTTGGCCTGCGCCACGCTCACCTATCCACATGGTCCCGGCGCCGCCGCTCTGAAACTGCCCTGGCACGAGGTGCTACTGATGCGGCTGCTGAGCCTGGCTTTCATTGTGGCTGCGGTGCTGGTGGTGCTGCGCATCATCGACTTTGCGTTGCTGGTCACCTCGCGCCGGGCGGCATTGCGCGATGCCACCGGCGTTACCCGGCTCGACAACCAGTTTTTACCCTTCGCCAAGGACTTGCTAAAGGTATTTGTCATACTGATTGCCGTGCTGGTGGCGCTGGGCCATGTATTTGGGGTGAATGTGACGGCGCTGGTGGGCGGCCTGGGCATTGGGGGCCTGGCCGTGGCTTTCGCAGCCAAGGAAAGCCTCGAAAACCTCATTGCCTCCTTCACCATTTTCCTCGACCAGCCCTTTGGCGTGGGCGATTTGGTGAAAGCCGGCGAAGTGAACGGCACCGTGGAAAAAATCGGCTTCCGCAGCACCCGCCTGCGCACCGCCGAAAAAAGCTACCTCACGGTGCCCAACAAGAGCATGATTGACAAGCCCCTTGATAACCTCTCGCTGCGCACCTCACGCCGCGTTGGCTTCACGCTCACCTTCGACCAGAAAA
>JAYSZD010000617.1:0-1473 GCA_043738185.1 Hymenobacter sp.
GGAGGCCGGTTTGCCCCAATCATTTACCGTCTAACCGACAACTTTTCACAGTGCCCGGAAAGTAATGGGCATCGTCAGCGTCACCCACACGGGCTGGCCGTTGATTTTGCCGGGGTTCCACCAGGGCATGAGGCGCACGAGGCGCAGGGCTTCTTCGTCGAGGCCGGAACCGAGGCCGCGCACGACGCGCGGATTGTGCAGGCGGCCTTCGGGGTCGACGGTGAACGTGAGGTAGACCTTGCCCGAGAGGTTGCGGTCGAGGGCCGCGGCCGGGTAATTGAGCTTGCTGCCCAGAAATTTCACCAAGGCCGCGTCGCCACCGGGGAAAGCCGGCATTTCATCGGCGGTGAAGTAGACGGCAGCAGCTGCGGGCACAGGGGGCGCGGCGGGGCTGGTCACGCCGCTAGGTTCATAGGCCTCAGCTGCGGGGGCCACCGAAGCCGTTTGGCCGCTGGCCCGTCCAGCTACTGCCATCAGTAGTACGCTGGCTGAAACAAGGTACTGGAGCATGGACCTGGCTGGATTAAATTCTACGACACAAAATTACCGGCCTCCTGTGAGCATCAGGATTAGCCAGCGTTATGCTTTCATTTCGCTTGCGCTGGTAACACCACTAGGCCGGTGATGCTGAGAAAATCTTTTCGAGGCGAAAGGCAGTACAACCAAGGACGTCCGCTTTACCTGTCCAACCCCTTTATTTCCACTTGCCATGTCCAGTACACCCAGCCCCCACGGTCAGCGCCTGCCCCAGCTTTCCGAACACGACCTGCACCAGGCCCTGGCCGAGCTGGACACTAAAATCCAGACGTTGCACAACCGCGTCCATGCCACGGTGGCCGGGTCGCCCAACACGTATCAGGCCCACGCCGAGGCCCTGGAAACCAAGCGCGCGCGCCTGGCCGAACAGCTCGTCCAGTTCCCCACTCCCCCCGACGGTTCCGAGCCGGGCGTGTGGACGCAGGTGCGGCAGGAAATCGAACATTTGAAAGAGGATTTACGGAAAATATTGTAGGATTATTTTATTTTTTTCAAAACCCGTAACCTCCTGAATACGGTCTCCGTTTCAGCCTCATAAAGCAGGCCCGAAAGCACTGCTAACCAACTCCTCCCAGCCCTCCTATACTTTATTTATTAAGCCGTTACCTACATGAAAAAGCTCCTTCTCCTCCTCGCTCTTCCCTTCCTTGCTTCTTCGGCCAGCTTCGCCCAGGACCCCGCCAAAAAACGCCAGAAAGCCAAGCACCACTACGTGCACGCTGCGGAATCTTCGAAAGGCCGCATGGCGAAAGCTAGCTTCCGGCCCGAAAACAACATTCGTCCCACCATCGATTTCGCTCCCAATCGGCTGGAGAAATTTAAAACTTCCAAGTCGCCTAAAGCCTACACGTGGTCCAAAGGCTTCTAATTTTTTATCGTAATACTCTGGTTTTCAGCTGTTCTCACTTAGAACTAGCAACTAACAACCAAAATTAA
>JAYSZD010000618.1:0-1471 GCA_043738185.1 Hymenobacter sp.
CCCCCTCTCCAAAAAAGAGGGGAAACCGGCTTTGCGCTGGCGTCAGGTTCCCCCCCTTTTTTGGAGAGGGGGTCAGGGGGTGAGGTTACGGCTACTGTGCCGCCGCCGCGTCGGCCGTGGCGGCCGCCTGCTCGGGCTTCACCTTGATGTCGGTGCCCAGGCGCTGGAGGTAGGCAATCAGGGCCACGATTTCCCGGTCGGATTTCACGTCGATGTCCTCCTTTTTCAGGTCGGCAGCTATGCCCTGGGCTTGCTTTTGGGCGTCGGCCACCGCTTGTTGGTCGTAGCCGGCGGGGTAGGGCGTGCCCAGCTGCTGGAGCACCCGGATTTTGGCGGGCAGGTCGGAGTAGTCAATTTCATTGTCGAGCAGCCAGGGGTAGGGCGGCATAATGGAGCCGGGCGACATGCTGGTGGGGTCCATCATGTGGTTGTAGTGCCAGGAGTGCGGGTACTTGCCGCCCAGGCGGTGCAGGTCGGGCCCGGTGCGCTTGCTGCCCCACAGAAAGGGCCGGTCGTACACGAATTCGCCCGCCTTGCTGTACTCGCCGTAGCGCTCGGTTTCGGAGCGGAAGGGGCGCACCATCTGGGTGTGGCAGTTCGAGCAGCCTTCCTTGATGTAGAGGTCGCGCCCCTGTAGCTCCAGCGAGGTGTAAGGCTTCACCGAGGCGATGGTGGGCACGTTGCTTTTCACCAGGAACATGGGCACCATCTCGATAACGCCGCCGATGAGAATGGCCACCGTGGCACCCACGGCCAGCTGAAACGGGCGGCGCTCCAGCCAGCGGTGCCAGTGGCCGCCGGTGGCGTGCGGGTCTTCGGCAGCGGGCAGCAGCGCGGGCGCTTCTGCTTTCTCATCGACCAGCAGGGTGCCGGCCTGGGCCGTTTTGTACAGGTTGTACATCATCAGGAACACGCCACTCAGGTAGAGTACCCCGCCGATGCCGCGCAGGTAATACATGGGCACCAGCTGCAGCACGGTTTCCAGGAAGTTGGGGTATTGCAGCATGCCCTCGGCATTGAACTGCTTCCACATCAGGCCCTGCGTGAAGCCGGCCCAGTACATCGGGATGGCGTAGAAGAGAATGCCCAGCGTGCCCAGCCAGAAGTGGGTGTTGGCCAGCTTGGTGGAGTGCAGCGGCGTTTTGTAGAGCCGTGGCCACAGCCAGTAGAGCATGCCGAAGGTCAGAAAGCCGTTCCAGCCCAGGGCCCCCACGTGCACGTGCGCCACAATCCAGTCGGTGAAGTGGGCCAGGGCATTCACGTTCTTCAGCGAGAGCATCGGGCCCTCAAACGTGGCCATGCCGTAGGCCGTGATGGCTACCACGAAGAACTTGAGCACGGGCTCGGTGCGCACCCGGTCCCAGGCGCCGCGCAGGGTCAGCAGGCCGTTTATCATGCCGCCCCAGCTCGGCGCAATCAGCATGATGCTGAAGGCCACGCCCAGGCTCTGGGCCCAGTCGGGCAGCGAAGT
>JAYSZD010000619.1:0-3573 GCA_043738185.1 Hymenobacter sp.
GTTCAGCGACATTAGCAGGAAGATGACCAGGGCCATGCCCGCCACAAACGCCGACCGGCCCAACGTACTCACCACCGCTAGCCAGCCCGCCAGCGCAAAGGCCAGCAGCAGCAGAAACAGCCCCGCCGCCACTGGCTGCGTAAACGGCCCAGCCACGTCATGCGTCAGGCTCACCACAAAGCCACTGGCCTGCACCGGCAGGCGCACGGCGCCCACTACCACCTGCTCCAGCACCACGGGCACCGGTTGCAAATGCGGCACCAGCTGCACCGGCAGCGTGGCGGCGTGGCCCGTGAAGTAGTAAAACACGGCCAGCCCGACGGCCAGCGCAGCGAGGATGGCCAGCCAGCCGGGCAGCCTGAGCGGTTTAGAAATTGGTTGCACCACTCCTATTCCAGCACTTTGGGCACCCGGAAATAATCCGAGTCCTTGCGCGGCGCGTTGCGCAGGCCGTCCTGGTGGCTCACGGTGTTGCGTGCTACGTCGTCGCGCAGCACGTTTACCTCTTGCGAGAGGTGCACCAACGGCTCCACCCCCGTCGTGTCGAGGCCGTCGAGTTGGGCCACGAAATCGAGAATATTGTTGAGGTCGCCGAGCATTTGCTGCTCGCGGGTGGCATCAAGTTCGAGGCGGGCCAGATGGGCCAGGCCCCGCAGGGTATCCAGGTCAGTGCTCAAGAGAATTATGAAAGTATAGTGGTTAAAATCAGGAGTTGAGGGGCTGCGGCCGGGTGGCATGGTCCGGAGCGCGCCAGGTACTGGGGCCCGGCTTATGGGCACCTTCAGGCAGAAAATCAGCCGTTAGCTGGGCGGCAACCTGCGCTTTCAACGCCGGAATATCGGCCAGCGCGAGGCCAGTAGTAGGAATGGGCGGATGAAAAACGATTTTGAGCCGGTGATGCCGCACCCGCAAATCGTGCGGGACGTCGGGCATAAACATATGGTTCAGAGGCATGCCCACCGGCACCAGCGGCACGCCCATCTCAACGGCCAGCAGGAAGGCCCCGTCCAGCAGCGGCAGCAGTTCTTTGCCTGGCGTGGCAGAAATGCGGCCCTCGGCAAAAATGGCGATGCTTTTGCCCTCGGCCAGGGTACGGCGGGCCGCTATCACGGCGCGGCCCCGGCTCACAGCACTGCTGCGGTCCACGGTGATGTAGACCCGTCCAAAAAGCGGGCCCCACACCGGCACCTGTGCCAGCGAGGACTTGCCCATCATGTTCAGGAAGCCTGGAATATACTTGAACAGCATCATGATATCGACATAGGAGCCGTGGTTGGCCACGTACACGCACGGTCGCGGGTTGGGCCCGGCACTTTCGCGCACCTCTTCCACCGGAATGGCCCACATCGTAATCGAAAACCACGACCAGAACCGGTTCAAAGCGTGCACCACAGCCCCACCGTCCGGCCGCCGGCTAAAGAACCACTGCAACGGAAAAATGAGAACAAACGGCACAATGAACCAGAAAACGGCCCAGGTAGTGTAAAGGCGCTGGCCGATGTAACGAAGCAGGTGGCGCATATCGGCAAAGTTAAGGCAGGAAGACAGCAGCGGCTGCAGGGCGGCGATAATCGGGCGAAGGCAGCGCTTGCGTGCTACTTCGCCTCACCTTTTAAGGCCGCCGCTCCCGCCCGGCAAGCACTTTTTCCGCCTTCAGCAGGCCCGCTACGCTGATGCCGTCGGTTATCTGGTCGGCCATTACCATGCGAACGGCTTCAGCCAGCGGCAGCTTCCAGAGGCGCAGGTCTTCGGTTTCTTCGGGCTCCAGGTCGCCCTGAGTCAGGTCCTCGGCCAGGTACACAAAGCCTTCCTCATCGGTAACGGAGTTGGAGGTGTGCAGCCGGGCAATGCGCGTCCAGCGGGCCGCGGTGAGTCCCGTTTCCTCCTTCAACTCGCGCTGGGCCGACTCCAACACGTCGCGCTCCACCAGCCCGCCGCCCATGGGAATTTCCCAGGAGTACTCGTTCAGCGGGTAGCGGTACTGGCCCACGAGCCAGGTATTTCCCTCGGCATCAATGGGAACAATGCCCAACGCCTTGTTCTTCATGCTCACCACCCCGTAGATGCCCCGGCCACCGCCGGGGTTCAGCACCTGGTCTTCGCGCACCGAAATCCAGGGGTTCTGGTATTTCACCTCCGTACCCAGGATTTGCCAGGGGTTGTGGGTTTCGTCAAAATCGGGCGCGGCGGCGGCAATGGACATAGGAGAATTGTAAGTCGAAGAACGGTCAAAATTACGTTTTGTCTGACAACCAGGTGGGTGGGCTGGCTTGGCAAAGTGCGCCATTCGCCGTGCGGATGAAGTCGTTAGTCGTTCAAAGATGTCGTTTGGTCTGAAAATCATTGCGTGTGCCCTAGCCAATTGTGTACCTTTGAATCATAAGTACCCCCGCACGGGCTGGAAATGTGGAAAGGAAGGACCTCTCGTGCGGCGGCGTTCTGGCTGAAAAGGTGGGGTAGACACCTTCAAGCCGGACCCGCCACTTTAAGGTCGTCGCATTCGTGTGGCGGCCTTTTTTTGTGCTCTACGTAGTTGAGCAGCCTTACTTTACTAAGCTTGCCCAACTCCTCGCCTACCTTCCTGGTAGTTTAGCCCGGTCTGATGCGCTCGCGTTGTGGCAATGCAGTACCCAACCCCGGCCACCCGGTCATCGTATCCATTAAGGAAGCCGACCGTCCACTTTCCGGTCCGCTCCTACTACCCCAATGGCCAATACTCCCAAAAAAACCGACGCCGACAAGACAGACATTAAAACCGGCGACCCGCTCTTCAACTTGCACCACGCCCAGGCTGAAGCGGAGCTTGCCAAGAAGAACGGCGGCCTCGGCCCCACCACCAATGTGTATGTAACCAGCGAAGAAGAGGAAAATATTGACGCGGCCATTGCTCCGCGCGACAGCCAGGGCTTCACCCGTGGCGAGGAAGAGCCCGGCATTATCGGCAGCAATGCCGGCGACCACAACTAGTCCCCGATTCACTGCCTCCAACGCCCGTGCGTCCGCCATGACGGCAGGCGCACGGGCGTTGTTTTTTACCTGATTTCGGGGCGTAAATCTATTATTTTTGCGGCCCTATGCCTCTTTTATCTTCCTGCACCGGCCAGCCGCTCGAAGCTGGCCTCGACGAAGCCGGACGCGGCTGCCTGGCCGGCCCCGTGTTCGCGGCGGCAGTTATTCTGCCACCCGATTTCAACCCGCGCTTTCTCAATGATTCCAAGCAGCTTACCGCCAAACGGCGCGAAGCCCTGCGCCCCATTATTTGTGCCGAAGCCACTGCCTGGGCTGTTGGCACAGCTTCCGTGGAGGAAATCGGTCGCCTCAACATCGCGCAGGCCAGCTACCTGGCCATGCACCGGGCAGTAGCCGCGCTCGCCGTTGTTCCCACGCACCTGTTGGTCGATGGCAACCGGTTTCAGCCATTGGGCGGTTTCGCCCATAGCTGCATCATTGGCGGCGATGGCCTGTACCGCAGTATTGCCGCCGCCTCTATCCTAGCCAAAACGTTTCGCGATGAGCATATGCAGGCCCTGGCAGCCGACTACCCGGCGTACGGCTGGGCGCAAAATGCGGGCT
>JAYSZD010000620.1:0-3567 GCA_043738185.1 Hymenobacter sp.
GCCGGGTGTGACGGTAGGGAAGTAGGCCCGCCGAAACACCGGAAAATTGAGCGTGGCCTCCAAGCGGTTGCTCAGGCCGTACTCGCCGTACACGCTGTACACCTGCTGCCGGAAACGGTCGGTTGGCTGGGTGCCGCCGGCCAGCGGGTGGTAGCGGGTGGTGCTCACGGTGGTGAGGCCCACTTTCACGTAGCCTTTCTGGTAGTGCCGCGTCCAGCCGCCGCCGGCCAGGGCCGGGGCCGCGTTCAGTAGCATGCCTGCCAGCGCGCCGGCCGCCCCGCAGGCCGCGCGCGAGCCGAATGATAAGAAAGGTTTCATCCCGCTACTGGACCAGCGCCGCGCCAAAGTTGTACATGGCCGGGTCGCAGTGAATGATGACGTGCGTGAACCCGGCTGCGCTACCCATAATGGCCAGCGTCTGGGCCCCGTCCTTGGTGATGGTGCCCACGCGTACGACGTTGCTGGGGTCGGCGGCCCGCTGCACCCGCACCAGCCCGTCGGACTTGGCCAGGTACACGCCGAGCGAGCCGGTGTGGAAATCGGTACGAAAATCAGCCTCGAAGCGCACGAATTCCGCGTTGGCGGCGTCGCGTACCAGCGTCACGGTGCCGGTGCTGGGCACGCCGCCCTGGGGTTGCATCGCGCCGCGGCGCAGCTCCACGTCAGCCAGCGGCTTGGCGGTTTCGGTCACGGGAGTTGGGTCGATGGCTTTCTTATTGCAGCCACTGAAGGCCAGCGAAAAGGCCAGCAGCGTCGGCGCGAGCAAAGGATAGGTGGTACGCATGAGACAAATCTAAAAAGTGAAAAAAATAGGCAAGCAGGGCATTGGTCTCGGCGGATTGGCAATCAGGGCTGTGGGTTAATGAAGGGCAGCGCTACCGAGCGGCAGGCTGGCCGCGCCCACCACGTGGTGCGAAGCCGTTTCCTGCACCAGCACCACGGCCCGTAAGTTTTCGGGTTTCCAGCCCGTGCCCAGGGTGAGCGGCACGGTAGCGGCGAAGGTGCCATCGGCGGCTACCGGGCCCAGGGAGCGCAGGGAGCGCACCACGGCACTGTGGCGCAGCAAACGCCCCGAGTTCTCGCCCCGGCCCACTTGGCTCGACAGGCCGGTTTCGGTGAGGGCCAGCTGCACGGTGCTGGCCGGGGTACCCACGGGCAGGCTGTGTACCCGGACGGCGAGCGCGCCGTCGGCGGCACGGGTCAGCACGACGGTGGCGCGGGACGCCCTGGCGGCCTTGGCCACGGCAGCCGTCAAGGCGCCCCGCTGGCTGCCCACCAGCTCGTAGCGGCCGTTCACCACGGCCTGGGGCGTGTAGCTGCCCGTGCCAAAGCCTTGAGCGTACCAGCGCTGGCGCTCGGTGAATTGGGCCGAGGAAAAAGCATCCTTCCAGCCCAGACGGTTCCAATAGTCCACGTGCTGACCCAGGGCGATGATTTCCACACCGGGTACCGGCTGCGTCGCTTCCATCTCGCGCAGCAGCGCGTCGGCCGCCGGGCACGAGGAACATCCCTCAGAGGTGAACAGCTCCACTACCACAGGCACAAGCGCCGTGGCCGCGTGGAGCCGTGGCCGCAGATAACCGGGGCGGGAACCCATCGGGACAGCGGCGACCGCGGCGGCCAGCAGCAGCAGCGAAGCCCAGGCGAACCGTTTCATTGGCAGCGGGTTTAGTGGTTAAAGAAAGCGGCGATGGCGCTGCCACGGGCGGATGGACGCCGCCCCGCCCCGCACCTTACACGCAACACCCGGTTTTTGTGAACAGCCGGGCGGGCCGGTGGCCCGCAGATTAGTGCGGCGGTACTGTCTCGCCCGGTTTTACACCAAAACAGTGATAGCCGCTGGCAGCAGCGGCAGCATTTTTAGCGAAGCGAACAAACAGCGGTGCCCGGCCGGCTCCCTTTTTCAAACCTAACTTGCTGCCCTGCTTATGGATGATGCTGATACGGTTCCGACCCCGATGCCCGCGCCCCAGCAGTGGCCGGCCCGTTTCGGCGATGAGCTGTACCGCTTAGCCCTGAGCCGGGTGGCGGACGCCGTGGCCGCTGAAGAGCTGGTGCAGGAAACCTTCGTGAGCGCCCTCGGGGCGCTTCCCTCGTTTCGGGGGCAGGCGTCGGAGCGCACGTGGCTGTTTGCCATTCTCAAGCGTAAAATAATTGACCACTACCGCCGGCAAGCCCGCTCGCCCTTTGTTTCCCTGGCGCCCACCGCCGAGGAGGAGGCGCCGGAGTCCCGGTTTTTTCATGCCCGTGGCGGGCATTGGCGCGAAGAGCAGTACCCCACGGACTGGGCGGTGGGCGGTGATGAGGGCCGCGGCGATGTGCTCCTGGAGCAGCAGGAGTTTCAGGCCATCCTGCGGCGCTGCCAGCAGCGCCTGCCACCCCAGCAGCTGGCCGTGTTCGTGTTGCGCTTCGTAGAAGAGCTGCCGGCCGAAGACATCTGTCAGGAATTGCGTATCACCGCGTCCAACTACTGGGTCATCGTTCACCGGGCCAAACTGCAGCTGCGGCGCTGCCTCGAAAAAAACTGGTTTCAGGACCCGGCCGCCGCCAAACCCAAGCAATGAGCAACTCCTTTTTCCTCTTTAACTGCCAGCAAGCCACCCTGCTCCTGGAGCGCAGCGCCGACGAGAGGCTGCCCGCCCCAACCCGCGTCCAGCTGTGGGCCCACCTGAGGCTGTGCCCGCTCTGCCGGCGCTACGAGGCGCAGAGCCGCCTGCTGGCCCGGCAGGCGCGGCCGGCCGCCGAGGCCCAGGGTGCGGATAATTTGCAGCTGTCTGCCGCCGCTCGTCGCCGTTTGCAGCAACTGGTGGATGCCCATGCCGCTGGTCCCGGCTCTGGCAGTCAGAAATGAGGCCTTCTCTTGTACCTGGGCAGGTAGTAGCGCTTCCTGTCGCCGCCATCGGTTAGGACAGCGTGAGCAGCCCCGAAATTCCTTTGACGTTTAATCGGGCAAAGCGTTTGACCCGCTCGAACCGGGCCTGGGTTTCGGTCAGTTCCTCATCCCTGGCCCGCGGGGTGGAGGCGTGCGAATCAAGCAGCTCAAACACGGAGGCCGCGATATCGATGTAGCCGAGCAGCAGTAGGTAAAGCTGCTTTTTTTCGGCTTCCGAATAATTTTTGGTGCGGATGGCTTTGGTCAGCGTATCAAGCTGCGTGGTTTCGTCCGTAAACAGGTCGCGCAGGGCCCGGTACTCCCGGTTGTAGTCGGCCAGCTGCTCCGCCGTGGCCGAGGCGGCGGCAAAGGGCACTGCTTCCGCAAACGCCACCGCCTTCCGAAACGCAGCTTCGGCCGCATATACGGCGCTCAGGTGTTTTTCCAGGCTGGTCCATAGTCCCAGGCGGGCTTTGTCGAAGGCGTTGGGGGCGGTGGTGTCCACAGAGGTTGGGTTAGGGTGAGGCGCTACAAAAGTACCTTTTAAAGGCAGGTATCAGTGAGCAGCTACCAGTGCACAGACCATTGCTCACTGATGTTACGCAATGGTTAGTAGCGCGAACTTTGTAGTTCGCGTCCCCGCGCTATTTACACGGCTTTAACGGCGCGGTGTTGCGCGAACAACAAAGTTAGCG
>JAYSZD010000621.1:0-1467 GCA_043738185.1 Hymenobacter sp.
AGATTGATGGCTCACGATTCCCTGAAAATTAGCGCCGTACCAGAAAGCGCACGAAGTCGAAGGCCGAGTCCAGCGTGTTGCGGCCCACGAGGTCGAAGCTTAGGGTCACGGCTTTCTCCACGGCGGCATCGGTGCGCTCGAAACTCACGGTGTCGTCTTTGGCAAAGAAGCCCAGCACGAACAGCACCTGCTGCCAGAAGAAGCGGGGGTAGCCCTCCTGCACCAGCGGGCGGTTGGCAATCTCGCCGCTCATCCGGCCATCGGCGAGTAGGTCGGTCACGAACACTTCAAAGTCCTGGCGGAAGTCATCGAGCACGCGCGGCGAGAGGGCCGGCACGCGGTGCAGCGAGCGGCGCAGGCTCATGAGGGCGTAGGAGCGGTTTTGTTTGAGGATTTCGAGCAGCGTGTAGTAGAAAGCCAGCAGCTTCTCGCGGCTACCGTAGCCTTCCCATACCGGTTCGGCGGCGGCAGTGGTGTGGGCCTGCCGCCCAAAATCGGCCCACAGCTCCCGGTCCACGGCCTCAAAATTGGGGTAATGCGTATAAAACTCCTGCTCGGCGATGCCCAACTGCTGCGTGAGCTTGAACACCGATTGCGGCGGGTGGCCTTCGTTGAGCACGAAGCTGAGGTAAGCTTGTTTGATGCGGTCCTTTTCCATGCGGGTATAACCGACTTTAGTGCTCGCAGGTTCTGGTTTGTCGCACATGCTTTAGCTGGTGCATCGTTGCCCGAAATCTGTCAGGCGCGGCACAAGCTGAAGCCTGTGCTACAGCGGCCCCGCGCTACGACGCCGCGATGCGTGCCGCCCGAATGGCTTCTACGGACCGTTCGCGGGCAAACTTGTGGTCCACGATGGGGGCGGGGTACTCTTTGGTGCCCACTTCCGGCACCCAGCGCTTCACGTATTTCAACTCGGGGTCGACCTGCGCCAGCTGGCTTTCCGGGCTGTAGACCCGGAACCAGGGCGCCGAGATGGCGCCGGTGCCGGCCATCCACTGCCAGTTGCCCACGTTGTTGGCCAGCTCGTAATCGAGCAGCTTGTCGGCAAAATACTGCTCGCCCCAGCGCCAGTCGATGAACAGATGCTTCACCAAAAAGCCCGCCACGGTCATGCGCACGCGGTTGGGCAGGTAGCCGGTTTCGTTGAGCTCGCGCATGCCGGCGTCCACGAGCGGGTAGCCGGTGCGGCCCTCGCACCAGGCCCGGAATTCGTCCTCGTTGTTGCGGTAGGGGACCTGCCGCATCTTGGGGTCGTAGCTCTCAGTGACGGTGTTGGGGAAATGCCAGAGCAGCATCATGAAGAAGTCGCGCCAGATAATTTCGGCCAGCAGCTTTGGGTTCAAAGCTTTGGCCTGGCGCATGACCTGGCGCACGCTCAGCGTGCCGAAACGTAGCTGCACCGAGATGCGGGCCGTGCCGTTGGTGAGGGCGGGCGTGTTGCGGGTGGTGTGGTAGTTGCGCACCACG
>JAYSZD010000622.1:0-1467 GCA_043738185.1 Hymenobacter sp.
AGCTTGGGGTCGAGGCCATCAATGTCAAAGCTGATGTACACTTTGGGCGGCAGCTGGGCGATGATTTTGCCGCAAACCTTTTTCCAGGATTTCTTGGCGAATTTCTCGTCGCTCAAAAAGCGCTGGCTGAACAGCGCCACCCGGCCATTGGAAGTAGCAATGTATTCGGCCTCCTGCTGGCACATGTCGCGAATGCCCACCTGCACCAGCTTCTTCACCTGCGGCAGCTCCAGCGCATTGTGCATGATGCTGGCGTGCGAGTATTTGAAGCCCTCGTAGGCCGGGCGCAGGTCGCAATGCGCGTCGAACTGCAGAATGGCGAATTCCTCGTGGCGCTCGGCCAGCGCCTGCATGTAGCCCAGGGGCGTGCTGTGGTCGCCGCCTAGTACCACCACGCCCTTACCCTGGTCGAGCAGGGCGCCGGTTTTTTCTTTCAGCCACTGCACCATCTTCACCCCTTCGGCCGTGACTTGGGCAGGCACGCTGCCGTGGGTGCTGGTGCCCTCTTCGGACTGGCCTTCTTCCAGCCAGGTAATATACTCAGCAGCCTGGGGCCGAAGCATATTGCTGGCCTGCAGGATAGTTTCGTCTTCTGCCTCCATGGCCAGGCCCAGTTTCCAGGCTTCGGGCAGGTCCGGGTCATATAAGTCGACCTGCAGCGAGGCCTCGTGAATGGCAGCGGGGCCCTGAGCGGTACCGGCGCGGTAGCTCACGGTCACTTCCCACGGCACGGGCACCACCACCACTTGGGCTTCCTCGGGGGTGAAGGGCAGGCCAAACAAGCCACCAGCGGCATCGCCGGGCGCATTGGGGTCGAAAGAGGCTATTTTTTTGGCCCGCGCGGCCTCGTTATTAGACATCAGTGTTTGTGTTGGAAGTAAGAGTATAAAAACCAAGGCCGCCAAAGGGGATGAATCCGCTGGCGGCGTTGGGCTTAAAGCGAGGGTGCTGGGGCAGCATGCCGGCAATAATAGCGCTAATATCCAGCTCGCTCAACGGGAAATGGCAAGAAGACCTAGGCCGACATTTGACTTCCTAAAAAGTCGTAGCTACGGATAATTTCGAGAATCTTCGTGAATGTTTCGCGGTCAAAAAAGAGCATAAGCGGCAACTCCACCATGTTGTCCTTATCGGAAAACTGGGTGATAACCGAGAAGATGAGGGGCTGGAGCTGGTGTTCAGGCAGCAAGCCATTCATAACTTCAGCAATGTCGCCATGGGGGGCAGTGGGTGGCGCGCCGTAGATGTTGGCCTTCAGAATATTGGCCAGTTGCGTGACCAAGGCACCGGTAATTATATTGCTGATTTCCAGCAGCAGGGATTCCTGCAGCTCGTTCACCTCCAGAGTTTCGGTGGTTTGCATGCGCAAACACACGCGGGAAAGGCGCTGAATGTGCTGGCCGGAGAAAAACATCAGCGTTGTGCCATTGAAGTCGCCCCGAATGTCGGATTGAATCGGGACGTGCC
>JAYSZD010000623.1:0-1465 GCA_043738185.1 Hymenobacter sp.
TTGGCCAGGGCGGCGCCTTTTTTCACGTAGGCCAGCGCCTGCACAAACAGCGGCTCCGCGTTGATGGTAATGCCGGTGATGGAGAAATTCTCCAGCGCGCGCAGCGTCTGGATGCCGTAGTAGGCCGAGTCCGGCAGCTGGCGCTCGCCGAGGAAGTCGTGTTCGGTGCGAAAAGAATTCATAAAACAGAGGGCGGGTGGGATAATGGAGCTTGTACGGCCAGCCAGTGGCGGCCGACAAACCTACTGCCGGGCGCCGCAACGTATCGCGTTTGCGCTGTTCCTTTACGGTACTTGCCCGCCGGGCAAGGCTTCAGTACCACCGCTATTTTGCTCCGCTCAATGAAATTCATTTACCTGCCCTTGCTGGCCTTGGCCGCGGCCAGCTGCTCTTCCCCCGATAAGACAAATACCGGCGCCGATACGGGCGCCGATGCCCGGTTCGACGCTTTCAAAGGCCGCTTTATTGAAGCCCTGTGGAGGCAGAACCCGGAATACGCCTCCAGCCAGGGCTACCACAAGTACGACTCGCTGCTTGTCATTCCCACCGCCGCCCAGCGCCAGAGCGACGCCGCTTTTGCCCGAAAATACCTGGCCGCTATGGGCGCCTTTGGCCTCGACAGCCTGTCGCCCAACAACCAGATTGACCTGCGCCTGCTGCGCAACGAGCTGCGCGCCAGCCGCTGGTACGCCGACACGCTGCAGAACTGGCAGTGGAACCCGGCCAGCTACAACCTGGGCGCCTCGGTGGGCGACCTGCTCAACGGCCGCTATTTCCCGCTGGACCGCCGCCTGCGCAACATCTCCGACAAAATCAGCCACGCCGCCGACTACTACGCCGCGGCCAAAGCCAACCTGAACACGCCCACCCGCGAGCACACGGAGCTGGCCATCAAGCAAAACGCCGGCGGCCTGGCCGTGTTCGGCGCCGCGCTGGCCGATTCGGTGCGGAAATCGGGCCTGACGGCGGCGGAGAAAAAGACCCTCACCGACCGCATTGCCGCCACCCGCGCCGCCGTGCAGGGCTACGTGGACCACCTGAAAAATGACGTGCTGCCGGCCGGTAAGTTCCGCTCCTTCCGCATCGGCAAAACGCTCTACGACCAGAAATTTGCCTACGACATTCAGTCCCACTTCACGGCCGATGAGATTTATCAGCAGGCCCTGAAGCACAAGGCCGAGCTGCTGCACGACATGGGCCGCCGCGCCGCCCGCCTTTACCCCAAGTACTTCCCCGGCCAAAAAGCCCCCGCCGACACCCTGGCCCTGATTACGGCCGTGGTCAATCAGCTCACGCTCAAGCACGCCCCGCGCGAGGGATTTGTGGACGCCGTGAAGCGCCAGATTCCCACGTTGGTGGCTTTCGTGAACGATAAAAAGCTGCTCACCCAGGACCCCAGCAAGCCGCTGGTGGTGCGCGAAACCCCGCTCTACATGCGCGGCAGCGGCGCGGGCGCCAGCGTGTC
>JAYSZD010000624.1:0-1464 GCA_043738185.1 Hymenobacter sp.
CCCTGCCGGCCGCCTTGAGATAGAGCGCCTGTACGTGCGCGATGACTGGCAGGGCACCGGCCTGGGCGCGGCGCTCATGCGTGGCATTCTGGCACTGGCCGAGCAACTGCACTGCGCCGCCGTGGTGCTGGGGGTGTGGGAAAAGAATGAGCGGGCCCGGGCCTTCTACCAGCGCTTCGGCTTTCGCGAAATCGGCCAGCACGAATTTCGATTGGGCAAGGACATTCAGAACGACCTCATTCTGCGCAAAGGCTTGGCGGGGCGCTAAACCGGCTACTTTTGGAAATGCCTATGCCTGCATTGATGCGTTTGATGAGTACTTATGGCGGCCGACTGGCCCGGTTCGTAGCCCTGCTGGGCTTGGGCGGACAGTTGGCCGGCTGCCAGTCCCAGCCAGACGCTGAGGCCGCTTCTCCCCCGCCCGTCGGGCACTACGAGGGCAGCCTTACGGTAGCCGGCCAGCCCGAAATCCGCGCTGCGCTCGACATCCGGCACCCCAGTCCCGGCCACTACGAAGCCGAACTGACCGTGCCCACCATGGGCACTCTCAGCTTCGTGGCCGACACCATCTTCTTTCGCGACAAGCAATTACAGCTCAAGCGCCCGGCGCAGCCTGGCCAGGTGCTCACCCTGACGCGGGAAGGCGACTTCTGGCGCGGCTCCCTGCAACTGGACTCTACCAGGGCCGAGGCCATTTTACTGAAGCGCGGGGCACCCACGCCCAGTACCTACCGCGTCGAGGAACTGCCCCAGGACAACGGTTCGGCCTGGCTCTACGCTCCTTCCGATACCGACACGCCAGGGGCTGCCCTGCTGCTCCTGCCCGATGCCGCCACCGCCCCGACCGCGCCCCTCTGGGCCGACGCCCTGGCCCGCGAGGGTTTTATCGTACTGGTGCTGCCCGCCGCCGACTCGGCCGCGGCACCGGCTGAAACCCCACGCATACAAACAGCCATGCAGTTGCTGCGCGACACGCCCGGCGCTGATACTGCCAGCATTGGCGTGTGGGCGGCTGGTGGCCGGGCGGCAGTGGTAGCGCAGGTAGTGGCCACGCCGGGTGGCCCGCGCCCGGCCTTCTTCGTTGCGCAGAATACCACCGTTGACGCAGCCGGGCGGGAGGCTTTCCAGGCGCTAAAGCAGCGCAAGCTGCCCGTGCTGGGCTTGTACGGCGGTTCGGCTGCAACCCAGCAAATGACTGCGCTCCGCAACGCCCTGGGTGGCCGTCGGGCCACCGTGCGTACCTACCGCGCCACCGGCCCCGACCTGCTGGTTGCCGGAGGTATCAGTCCTCGTTTCGGACCCGGCCTACCCACCGAAGTGGTGGAATGGCTGCGGGGCGCCACGGCGCAGTAGCCACGGCATCCCCCCTAGGGCGTGAGGACAATAAGAAATCAGCTATTCATCTAAGCCAATCAAGTGCTGCCCCGATATGCCAGAACGCGAGGAAGGAAACGACGGTTTTCT
>JAYSZD010000625.1:0-3557 GCA_043738185.1 Hymenobacter sp.
CACCTTGAAAAAAATGGACCTGCTCTGGCTGCCGGTGCAAAAGTCGTGGCGGCTCAACGAGCGGTTTTATGGAGCCTTGCAGGGCTTGAACAAAGCGGAAAGTGCCGTGCAATTCGGAGCCGAACAGGTGCAGCGGTGGCGGCGCGACCCGCCATCCGGGCCAACCAGCGGGTGCTTGTGTGTGCCCACGGCAACAGCCTGCGGGCCCTGGTGCAGTACATCGACCACCTGACCGACGTCGAGGTGACTCAGCTCGATATTCCCTGTGGTGTGCCGCTGGTGTATGAACTCGACGACGACCTGAACCGCCTGCTCCACTACTACCTGGAGTAAGGCGGCGCAGGCAGTAACGTAGGGCAGCCTCCCGACTACTGGGGCGCGGCCGGAGTGGCTGCCGCCAGCTTACTTATCAGCAGGGCCGCCATGGGCTTGCCTTCGGGCAGGCCCTGCTGGCGCCACAGCTCCGCGCCGTCGCGCAACAGCACGAAGGCGGGCACGCCCCGGCCGTCGAAGGCCCGCACCACGCCGGGGTGAGTGGCCTCGTCCACTTTCAGCACCCGGATGGCCGCCCCCAGCGCGGTTTGCAAGCCTTGCAGCATCAGATTGGTGGCCGTGCGGGCCTGCGGAGTTTCCTGCTTTTCGCCGGGCCCCACGGTGGGCAGCAGCACGAGCAGCATGGCCGGATGAACGGGCAGCAAAGGAAGAATGGTGGTGGGAAACATGGGCTAAGAAAAAGGAAAGCTGCACCGCGACCAGCGAAAGCCACGGCAGAATAAGTAGCCGTAAAATTACCGGAAGCCCCCGCCGCCCCGTATGATGTACATCAGGGAGCCAGCTTGACGTTTGTCAAATCCGGCTGCTAAAGGCCGTGCGTGCCTGCTGCCCCTTGGGCCTCCGCGCGGCTAATTTGTTGCCTATGCCCCTGCTCCCGGATGCTTACTCGGCCGTAATGGCCGATTTACTGTACACCCATTCGGGCGAAATGCTGGGGATTTACGACCTGGGCCTGGGCCGGTTCACGCACGTGAACCCGGCCGGGGTGCGGCTGCTGGTCTACCCTTCTAAAGAAGCTTTTCTCGCCGACGACAACCATTCGCTGCGCGTGCCGCCTTGGACGCCCGAACAGTGGCAGCACCTGCGCGACCAAACCCAACGCGATGGCCACCACGAGCTCGAAGCCGATGTGAGGCGCTACGTGGGCGAGCCGTTCCGGGCCTACGTCAAGCTAACGTACTGCGAGGTGGCGGGAAGGCCCCTATTGCTGGTTAACATCACCGAGCACAGCCGCTTGCAGCAGGCCGAGCGCGCCCTGGCCCACAGCGTGCGCCGCTTCGAGGCCGTGTTCACCAATGCCACGCTGGGCATCATCGTCTGCGACCAGCCCGGCCGCATGGTTTCCGTCAATGCGCAGGCCGGGCAGCTGTTCGGCTATAGCCCGGCCGAGCTGCTGGGCCAGGCCATTGAAGTGCTGGTGCCCGAGGCGGCCCACCCCCATCACGTCCAGCAGCGCGAAGCCTACAGTGCCGACCCGCAGGTACGCGACATGAGCCACAACAACCGGCCCCTGACCGGCCAGCGCCGCGACGGCACCGCGTTTCCGGTGGAAGCCAGCCTGAGCTATTTCTATCTTGATGAGGAGCAATACGTGGTGGCCTACATCCTGGACCTGAGCGCCAAACAGGCTGCCGAGCAGGAGCTGCGCACCCAGCACCAGCGAATAGCCCGCCTCAACGCCGAGCTGGAGCAGCGCGTCATCGACCGCACCAACGCCCTGCTGCTGACCCTGGAGCAGCTCGAAAAGCGCGGCGATGAGCTGGCCCTGGCCCTGCAGGCCGAGCAGCAGCTGGGCGAACTGAAGTCGCGCTTCGTGAGCATGGCCTCGCACGAGTTCCGCACGCCCCTGACGGCCGTGCTTTCCTCGGCCGACTTGATTGAGGAGTTTCCCGGTGCCCACCAACAAGCGCAGCGCCTGAAGTACGTGGCCCACATCCGCACCTCGGTGCACCACCTGAACACCATTCTGGAGGAATTCCTGTCGGTGGGCCGCATTGAAGAAGGTAAGATTGAAGCGCGCCCGGCCAACCTCAATCTTGACGAGGTGATGCGTGACACCGTGGCCGACGTGCACAGCCTGCGCAAAGCCGGCCAGGTCATCGATTGGAAAATGGAATGCCCCATCCCGGTGCGGCTGGATGCCTCGCTGCTGCGCAAAATCCTGATGAATCTACTCTCCAACGCCCTCAAATACTCGGGCCAAAACTCGGTTATCACGGTACGGGCCAGCTGCGTGCCCAAAGAACTGACCATTAGCGTGCAGGACCAGGGCATTGGCATTTCCAAGGAAGACCAGGCCCATCTGTTCGAGCAGTTTTACCGCGCCCCCAGCGTCATCACCGAGCCCGGCACGGGTCTGGGACTCTACATCATCGCCAAGTACCTGGAGTTGATGGGCGGTACCATCGACCTGCAAAGCGCCCCCAATGAGGGTACGACCGTCACCATCAAGCTGCCGCTTACCACGCCCGACTAAGTCCTTCCGCCATGGCTACTATCCTGCTCATTGAAGACCACCAGATTATTCGGGAAAACACCGCTCAGCTCTTGCAGCTGGCCGGCTACGTCGTGCAAATGGCCGAAAACGGCGAGCTGGGCGTGCAGCTGGCCCTGGCCACCCGGCCCGACCTGGTTATCTGCGACATCATGATGCCCGTGCTTGATGGCTACGGCGTGCTCCAGATTTTCAACCAGCACCCGCAGCTGCTGGGCGTGCCCTTTATCTTCCTCACCGCCAAAACCGACCTGGCCGACCGCCGCCGCGGCATGGCCCTGGGGGCCGACGACTACCTGAGCAAGCCGTTTGAGAAGGCTGATTTGCTCAGCGCCGTGAGCGGGCGGCTCAGCCGCTTCCAGCAGTTAAAGTCAGAGCCCGTCCTGAGCGGCGAGCAGCTGAACAAGTTTTTGGACGAGGCTCAGCAGGCCGGCGACCTGGCCAGCCTTTCGCTGGACCGCAAAGCCCACCTGATTCGCAAAAAGCAGGGTATTTACCTGGAAGGTGACGAATCGACGCGCCTGTACTTCGTGCAGAGTGGCCGGGTGAAAACCGTGAAAACCACCGACGGCGGCAAGGAACTGATTGTGGGCCTGCACGGCCCTGGCGAGTTTTTCGGCTACCTGCCGCTGCTGCAACACACGCCCCACCGCGACTCGGCCGTTGCCGTGGACGAATCGGAACTACTGTACATTCCCAAGGACGATTTCACGGAGCTGCTGCTGCGCAACCCGGCCGTGGGCCAGCAATTCGTTCAGCTGCTGGCGGGCCAGGTGAGCGGGCAAGCCGAGCAGCTGCTGGCTCTGGCCTACAACTCCATCCGCCGCCGCGTGGCCGACACGCTGGTGCAGCTGCACGAGCAGGCTGGCGGCACCACTGAGGCGGCCATCCAGCTCACCCGCGACGACATGGCCGCCATGGTGGGCACGGCCCCGGAGTCCTTGAGCCGCACCCTGAACGAATTCAAGCACAACGGCTTTATTGAGCTAACCCCGAATACCATCCGGGT
>JAYSZD010000626.1:0-3557 GCA_043738185.1 Hymenobacter sp.
ACCGAGGGCATTCTGGGCGGGCAGGCCAACGTGCCCAAAGTATCGGGCACCTGGAAAGACTTGACCGACAACGTGAACACGATGGCCAGCAACCTGACCAGTCAGGTGCGGGACATTGCCAACGTGGCCACCGCCGTATCGCGTGGCGACCTCAGCCAGAAGGTATCGGTAAACGTCAACGGCGAGCTGCTGGATTTGAAGGACAACCTGAACCAGATGGTGGACTCGCTCAACATCTTCGCCGGCGAGGTGACCCGCGTGGCCCAGGAAGTGGGCACCGAGGGCAAGCTCGGCGGGCAGGCCAGCGTGCCCAACGTGGCCGGCGTGTGGAAAGAGCTGACCGACAACGTGAACTACATGGCCAGCAACCTGACCACGCAGGTGCGGGGCCTCGTCAAAGTGGTAACCGCCGTGTCGAAAGGTGACCTGACCCAGAAGCTGACGCTGCAAGCCAAAGGCGAAGTGGCCGACTTGGCCGACACCATCAACAGCATGGTGGACGACCTGAACCGCCTTGCCGTGGAAGTGAGCCGGGTGGCCCGCGTGGCGGGTGCCGAAGGCAAGCTGACCGAGCGCGCCACGGTAACAGGCGTGTCGGGTTCGTGGAAAGAGCTGGTGGACACGCTCAACGCCCTGCTCGAATCCATTGCCTCGCCGGTGCTGGAAGTGAGCCGCGTGGTGCGGGCCATTTCGGAAGGCGACCTGACCCAGCGCGTGGAAGTACCGACGACGGGCGACATCCTCGCCATGTCCAACGCCCTGAACCTGGCCGTGGAAAACCTTAACGAGCTGCTCGGCGAAATCAACGACTCCTCGCAGATTGTGGGCACTTCTTCGGAAGAAATGGCTGGCAAAGGCCAGGAAATGAGCCGCGTGACCGTGGACGTGGCCCTGGCCATGCAGCAAATGGCCGAAGGCGCGCAAAATCAGGCGTTGAAAACCGACCAGGCCTTCAAGCTGATTGAGGAAATCATGCAGGCCACCAAGGAAACGGCCAATAAGGCCGACGTGGTGAACAAGTCGGCTATTCTGGGTGAGCAAACCTCCCAGCTGGGCCTGAAAACGGTGGCGGAAGTGGTGAAGAACATGGAAGAAATATCCAGCGCCGCTTCGCAAACCTCGCGCACCATCGAAGTGCTGAGCACGCGGTCGGGTGAAATCAGCAAGTCGCTGGGCGTGATTACCGACATTGCCTCGCAAACCAACCTGTTGGCCCTGAACGCTGCCATCGAAGCCGCCCGTGCCGGCGAAGCCGGCCGGGGCTTTGCCGTGGTAGCCGAGGAAATTCGCAAGCTGGCCGAAGGCTCCCGTAAGTCGGCCAACGAAATTGCCACGCTGGTAGAAGACGTTCGCAAGGACACCACCTCGGCCGCAACCGCTATTTCGACCATGGAAAACCGGGTATTGAAAGGCAAAAACGCTACGTTTGAAGCCAGCTCGGCCTTTAAGAACATTGCCACCAGCAGCGGCGAAACGCTGCGCACCTCGCGCGACATTCTCACGGCTACCGAGGTGCAGAAAGCCTCGATTGGCGACGTGGTGAAGTATGTGGAAGAAGTGGTAGCCATTGCCGAGCAAACGGCTACCGGCACCCAGCAGGTAGCCGGCACGGCCAAGCAGCTCTCCACGGCCATGCAGGAGCTCACCACCAGCTCGCAGCGCCTCACCGACATTGCCGACGACTTGCAGGCGGGCCTCGAAACCTTCCAGCTCAGTTCCTACGAGCCTGAACCTGAGCCGATGCCCATTCGCCGGGCCAGTGCCCGCGACGTTTACCGGGGCCGCGAGTCGTATACTCCGGCACCGCAAGCGGGCATGACTGCTCGCCGGGGCCAAAGCCAGAATGAGCAGCATGCGCCCGACTATGCCGAGAATAACCGGCGTAATGGCATGGCGCGGCGTACCAGCCGGGCCGAAGCTGCTGCTGCCGGAGCGGCGCCTGCCACTGCGAAAATCGAACGTCGGGTGCGGCCGTTGCGTGCCGAAGCCCCGGCGCCAGCAGCTAAGCCGGCACCCAAAACCGAAGCCGCCAAAAGTGGCAAGGTGCCTACCAAGGGCCAGGCCGATAAAACCAGTGCGTCCAAGTCAAAAGCCAAAGCCAAATAGTAGTATCATGTATTAAATAGCTAGGCATTGCTCAGTTTCAGGTGCAACCGGCCGTTTATTATTTGTTTCTGCTTACTGCCCAACCACTCATAATATGGCCGAGACCACACCTTCCCTTACTTCCACAAAAACCGAGCGCGCCAAACCGACGGAGCTGGTGCAGCTCATCGTGTTTCGGCTGGGAGATGAGGATTATGGCATCCGCATTGAGCAAGTAAAGGAAGTGACGGTAACGCCTGAGGTCGCGCGCATGCCCAAAACCCCGCTGTTCATCAAGGGGATTGCCAACCTGCGCGGTGACATCATTGCCATCATCGACCTGGAAGAGCGTTTCCGACTGCGCCCGGCAGGCCGTCCCGTGCCCGAACGCTCCTACACGGTGGCCGTGGAAGCGGACGATTACACCCTGGGGCTGATGGTACGTGAAGTGCCCCGGCCACTTACGCTGCCTTTAAGTCAAATCGAGCCCGCCCCCGAATTCGTACAGGATTCCAGTACCCGCGACAAGTACCTGGAGGGCATTGCCAAGCTGCCAGAAGGCGGAATTATCATTGTGCTGGACATGCGCAAACTGCTCACACCAAGCGAAGTGATGCGGCTACCGGGCAAAATGGCATCTTCGTAACCACTTCCCCGTACAACCCGGGGCCAAGCCAGAGGGCTCGGCAACCAAACTGAAATTATTATCAAGTCAGCCATTCCCATGAACAAGCGTATTCTCATCGTCGACGATTCTTTTTACATGCGCACGATGCTCAAAAACATGCTCACCGATGCCGGCTACGAAGTAGTGGGCGAGGCTGCCAACGGTGCCCAGGCACTGGAGATGGCCGCTTCGACGGAACCCGACCTGATTACGCTCGACGTTATTCTGCCCGACAATACCGGTCTGGACGTGCTTAAAAGCTTGCGACAGATTCAGCCTTCGGCTAAAGTAGTGATGTGCAGTGCGGTAGGGCAGGAAGTCATCGTGACCGAAGCCATTGAGAACGGCGCTATTGCGTATATCGTAAAGCCGTTTTCGGAAGAGAAGGTACTGGAAATTGTGGGCGCGGCGTTGCAAAACGACGCGAACGAGCAACCCGCCTAAGATGCGGCTGCCATCTATCCGTGTAAGCTTACAATCCGCCCGTAACGGCGGGATTCGGCCGTGCGCGGTAGATTTTTTCCTTTCTCACGCTAGGATGTCCGGCCAATGAAAACGCGCGACCAGGAATACCGGGAGCTGTTCATGGCTGAGGCATTGGAGTATTACGACTCCATGAGCCGGCATCTGAGCGAGCTGGAACGCAACCCCAACGCCGGCCCTGCCCTCAACGAGTTGTTCCGGCTCATGCACAACCTCAAGGCCAACGCCCGCGCCATGGGCTTCGCCGATTTGGGGGAAGTGGCGCACCAACTGGAAACCTTATTCGGTCTGATTCGGGACAAGGAGCGGGATTTCAGTGGGG
>JAYSZD010000627.1:0-9277 GCA_043738185.1 Hymenobacter sp.
GGCTGGTCGGCCACGATGGTGACGTTCAGCGCGGCCGGGCCTTTCTGCACGAAGGCCAGCCGCTCGCACTTCGGGCTGCCTTCCGCATCAAAAAGCGTGAAGTGGACAATGCCGTCGGGGTAATTTTTTTTGGGCATCTGCCACACCACCGGCGAAGTGCCCGTGAGCGTGCGCGAACCAGGGTACGCCACCACGCCGCGCACCTGCGTGAGCAGTTGCACGGGGCCGGGCGCGGGCGCGCCGGCCGGCCCACGATAGCGCGCTTCCACCAGGAAGTTATCGGCCGATTCCACTACGTGCAGGCTGTAGCCGGTGGGCTGCACGGCCGGCAGCGGGTACTCGGCGGTGCTGCCGTTGGGCAGGGTGAGGCGGGCCCGGTAGCGCTGCCCACTGCCGGGCACGAAGGCAAACCGCCCCATGCCCGCGTGCCGGCTGGCAAACCCGGACACCACCACGGCGTTTTGGGCGTTCAGAATCTGACCGCGCACGGCCAGGCTGCGGCCGCTGGCATCGGTGGCTTTGCAGGCCACCACGGCGGGCAGGCCCTCCACCAGGTAGCCGCCTTCGGGAAAGAACTGAATATCGGGCTTGCCGGCCGCGGCGGCCGGGCCCAGGGTTTTGGCGGCCGGGGCGCCAGCGGCGGCAGGCGTTTCCTGCGGGCCCAGCGGCGAAGCCAGCCAGATGCTCAGTCGGCGGCTGTACACGTAGCTGTCGCCCGCGTTGCGCATCCAGTTGGTGTAGGCGCGCAGCACGTAGGTGCCGGCAGCCAGCGAATCGGCAATGGCGATGTCGCCGCTGGCCCGGCCGCCTTGCAGGCGCAGGGTGCGGCGGGCCACCACTTTACGGTCGGAGGAGAGCAAGTCGACGTGCAGCACCTGGCTGAGCGAGTCGAGCTGGTGCAGTGAGGCATCGACCAGGTAGGCGCTGAACCAGATGGTTTCGCCGGTGGCGTACACCGGGCGGTCAAGGTGCAGGTACACTTTTTCGCCCTTGGCCGCGGCGTAAAACTCGCCCAGCTGGCGGGTAATGCGCTGCATCAGGCCCTCCTCCGCAGGCCGCGGCCGGAAAGCCGACAGCACTAATCCACTAGCCAGCAAAAATGCCAGCACTCCTTTTTGCACGCGCGCTTTTTTCATGTTTGCAATGGTTCGCCGCGGGGCGATGAGGCGTTGTTATTCTTTCTCGAACAGGGCCGACACCCAGCTGCGCAGCGTGCGGTGACGCTGGTAGCGCAAGCCGTGCCTGGCGGCTTCGGCCTGAATTTTGGCCAGGTCTTCCTCGTAAAAACCGCTGAACAGAATGGGCCGGCCGCTGGGCAGCAGGCGGGCGTACTCGTGCATGTCCTCCAGCAGCACGTTGCGGTTGATATTGGCCAGGATGAGGTCGAAAGGAGCTTCGTCGGCCAGGGTTTCCACACCGCCCAGGCGGCACTCGATGGTGCGGCACTGGTTTTCGGCGGCATTGTCGCGGGCGTTTTCCACGGTCCAGGGCTCGGTATCAACGGCCAGAATCTGGCGGGCGCCCAGCATTTCGGCCATGATGGCCAGGATGCCGGTGCCGGTGCCCATGTCCAGCACGCGCAGGCCTTTGTGGTCCACGTCGAGCTGGTTTTCTATCATCAGGGCCGTGGTTTCGTGGTGGCCGGTGCCGAAGGACATGCGCGGCATAATCACAATGTCGTAGTCGACGCCGGCCGGCTCCGGGTGGAACGGCGCCCGCACCGACACCCGCTCGGCAATGATGAGCGGCTGGAAGTTCTTCTCCCACTCGGCATTCCAGTTTTGGCGGGTGATGACGCGGTGCGAGTGATTGAGCGCGCCAATGCCGGCGTAGCGGCTCATGATTTCGGCCACCGCATCGGGGTTAAACACGTCTTCCGTGGTGTAGGCCCGGAAGCCGTCGTCGGTGTCTTCAAAGGTGTCGAAGCCTACTTCGGCCAGCTCGGCCACCAGAATATCGGCCAGCTCGCGCGGCGCTTCAACGGTCAGTTCAATGAAATCCATGCGGGGAAGAGAGTGCGAATTAAAAATTGAGAATTAAAAATTAAAAATGAGTGGGTCGAAGGCGGCAAAGCGTCCTTTTTAATTCTTCATTTTTAATTTTTAATTCCTTTCGTCCCGCAAAGGTCGCCGGAAAAAATCAGGCGCTGATGCTGCGCCACAAGCGCCGCCGCAGGTCGCCGTCGTTGCGCAGCACGGCGCGTACCGGCCACCACGCTGAGGCCACCACCAACGCAGTCAGCAGCAGGCGCACCCACCACAAGGGCACGAAGTACAAAACCGCCCCCAGAATCATGGTGCAGAAACTCATGAGCGTGGAGGTGTTGGTGCGCATGTTGGCAAAGTCAATGAGCTTGGTCACGGGCTTGGCCCGGTGTAAGCTGCCCCACAGCCCCAGGCTGAAAAACGCCGCCGCAGCCAACGGCAGCAGCCCCAGCAGCTTGCCGCCACTTTCCGGAAACACGCCGGCTAGCAACGCCACCGACAGCAGGCAGTCGACCAGCACCACCGGGCCCACCAGCCGCGCATACAGCCATAGCAGGCGGCGCGTGAGGCCGAGGCGCAGCAACTCGTTGCTCACCAGCGACCCCAGGTAGCCAAACAAGTTGTTATTGACGTAGGTAAAGCCAATGGCCGGCAGAAAAGCCGCGAAGAAAATCGTGAAGAACCCGGTCTCCGGCGGCTTGCCATCCCGGTTGAGCAGATAGCCGCCCACGCCCACCATCAAAACCTTGAATACCAGCCCCATGAGCAAGGGCAACCAGGTTTTGAGCGCGTATACCTTCCACTCCGGCGAGAGCTGCTGCCACAGCTGGCTCGGAGCCGAAGCTGCCGCCGCTGGCAGGTAGCGGGCACTGAAAAACGGCCCCAGCCAGTACAGCTGCACGGCCCACAGCAGCCACGGCAACAGGGCCATACTCAGGCCCAACGCCAGATGATACGGCCCTTCGGGGTGGCTGAGCCACCAAAACGCCAGGCCCAGGCCAGCCACGTGCAGCCCCAGCAGCGGGTGGCGCCACCGCCGCAGCGAAAACAGCAGCCGCAGGTTGAAGCTCAGCGTGCCGCCCGCCAGCAGCAGCAGCAGCCCGAACCCCGGTACGGAAGCATGAACAGGCGCCACCAGCAAGGCCGTCACCAAGCCCGCGACCAGGGAGAGGCGCCGCAGCGTGATAAAATCGAGCAGAAAAGCTGTGACCAGATTGAGCCGGGCCGACACCGGAAAGTGCTCCGGCACCGGGCGCGTCACGGGCCGGAAGGCGGGCAGAAAATCGACCAGCAGCGACGACACCAGCAGCGTACCGTTGAAGCCAATGAGCAGCTTGGGCAGCAGCTCGGCCACCTTCTCGCTTTCCGCACCAGTGTTCAGCAGCAGGCCCAATCCGGCGCCGTAGAACAAGGAAATTGCTAGAACCAGCAGAAAAACGGCGCGTTCCCCGCCATCAGCCGGCCACACCACGGCCCGCAGGCGGTGCCAGAGCAAATAGGGCAGAAAGTGGCCTAGCATTGCGCGGTTAGCCATGTCAGGTCCTGCGTGGTGCTGGTGTTGGGGTGAATGAGCTGCAACAAGGCATCGCCGAGAAAGGCGCGCTGGCCCTGCAGAAAATCTTCCATTGTGCCCCAATACTTCACCTCGCTGTCGTCGATGACGAGCAAATGGGTGGCTACTTTCTCGATGTGGGCCAGGTTGTGCGACGACACGAACGTAAGGGCCTGCGGGCGGTAGCTATTAACCAAACTCAGCACGCTGTCGGCCGAAAATACGTCGAGGCCGTTGAACGGCTCGTCCAGAATCAGCAGCTCGGGGCGGTGGAGCAGACAGGAGGCAATAGCCACTTTCTGCTTCATGCCGGTCGAGAAGGAGCCCAGGCGCTTGCGGCGCACGGTGTCGTAGTCTTCCAGCAAATGCGCCAGCAGGCTCTCAATCCGGGCCTGGGCATCGGGCAGCTCGTAGATGCGGGCCACGTACTGAAGGTACTCCTCGGGCGTGAGCTGCTCCACCAGATAAGCCTGGTTGACGAGGGCGCCCATGCGGCGCTTCACGGCCACGGGGAAGGTTTCGCCCAGCGGCTGGCCGTCCAGCAGCATCGCGCCGCTGCTGGGCAGCAGCACGTTGGTGAGCAGGTTGAAAAGCGTGCTTTTGCCGGCGCCATTGCGCCCCAGCACGCCCACGCAGTAGCCGGTGTGCGCGGTCAGGGATACGTCGCGCAGCACCGTTTTCGGGCCAAACGACTTGGTAAGGTTGCGTAGTTCTAATACCATTGCCTGGCGGTAGAAGGATAACTGGAAACCAAAAAATGTGAAAACGTCATGCTTCGGCTGCGCTCAGCATGACGTTCTTTTTTCAAATCCTGCTCGCTTACTGCTTGCAGCCGGCAAAGGAGCGCACTTTGGTGTAATGAATGGCGAAATCGGCGCGGCTGCGGTCGGTGGTCACCAGCAGCACGTAGTCGGCAAAGTCGCGGGCGGGCGCATCGGCCCACAGCCCGGTTTTGTCGGCAAACAGCTTGTTGGATTCCTTGTACACAATGAGGTCAGCAAAAGCCTCTTCGGGCTCCACGTACACCGTGCCAAAACAATAGCTGCGGCGGCTGGGGTCGGTTTCGAGGTACACCGAGCCGTATATCTTGCACGGCTCCAGCGGGCCGGCAGTGTGGGAGCGCGCAATTACGGGCGCACTGGCCCGCGAGGTTGGTGCGGGCGCAATTGCCAGGAAAGCCGCGAGTACGAAGGAAAAAAACATAGCGAAAGCAGCAGGTTTGTGCGCAGGATTACGCAATCAGCGGGTGGGCTTGCTCGTCAACAACGGTGCCAGCCGTGGGCTTAAAACGACTGAATAATCGTTGCAAAGTCCGCCGCCTTCAGCGAAGCGCCGCCGATGAGGCCGCCGTCGACGTCGGGCTGCGCGAACAGCTCCCGCGCGTTCTGCGCATTGGCCGAGCCGCCGTAGAGTATGGTGGTGTTCAGGGCCGCTTCGGCGTCGTAGGCGCGGGCAATACGCTCGCGGATGAAGGCGTGCACTTCCTGCGCCTGCGCGCTGGTGGCCGTGCGGCCCGTGCCAATGGCCCAGATGGGCTCGTAGGCAATAGTAATCTGGGCAAACTCCTCGTTGCTGAGGTGGAACAATCCATCAGTCAGCTGCTTGCCGATGAAGTCGAAGGTTTCGTCGGCCTCCCGCGTGTCGAGCGACTCACCCACGCAGAAAATCGGTTTCAGGCCCACGGCCAGCGCAGCTTTCAGCTTCTGGCTCAGCAGCACATCGTCTTCACGGAAATACTGGCGACGCTCGGAATGGCCCAGAATAACGTATTCGCAGCCCACCGAGGCCAGCAGCTTGGCCGAAACCTCGCCGGTGAAAGCGCCACTTTCCTGCTGGTGGCAGTTTTGGGCGCCCAAGTGAAACTTACTGCCCTGCGGCAGGGCTTGTCCCACGCCGTGCAGCACCGGAAACGGCGGACAGATGACGATTTCGGGGGCGTTGGGCCCGGCCGCGGCGGCACTGGCCTGGCTGGTGAGGTCTGCCACCAAAGCCAGGGCTTCGGGGTAGGTCAGGTTCATTTTCCAGTTGCCGGCAACGAGGTTTTTGCGCATAATCTGAGGGTGCAGTAAACGGTTAGTTCAAGTGCACAAAGCTAATAGCATCCGCCGGGCAATGCCGTTCCAAGCCCCAATTAGCGGCTGGGGTGCTACTCGCTCAGGTTCATGGCGCGCGAGGCCGCAATCTCGGCTTCACGGGCGGCGGCGGCTTCGTCGCGCAACTGCCACGGCTCCTTGCGGCCGCCCTGTCGGGAAAACACGATGCCCAGCACCAGCACGATAACCGCACCGGCCAGGGCCGTCCAGCCCAGCTCGGCTACTTCGCGCAGCCGCACCACCCAAATGCCCACCAGCGCCCAGGCCAGCACCACCGGAAAAACAGCGTCGCGGAAAATGCGGCTGATGAGCAGCCCCAGGGCCACAATCACCAGCAGCAGCGCCAGCGCCAGCACCACAGAGGCGCCCTGGGCCGTTTGCCAGCCCAGCGCACGCAAACCAATGGTGATGTTGATAACCGAAGCCACCGAAATCCAGCCCAGATACAGCGAAAACGGAACGCCCACCCACACGGGCGCCGCTCCGGCAAAAATCCGCCGCCGCACCCGGCCGTACGCTATAATTAGGCTGCCCAGAATAAGCAGCATCAGGCCCACGCTGGGCAATATCATTTCGTAGGCAAACAGCACCACCCAAGCGCCCGTAGCCACACTGGCCAGGGTCAGGGGTTTGGCCACGGCGTCGGGCAATGATAGTTGCCGGGACGCGGGCAGCAGCTGCCACACGGCATACACGACCAGCCCCAGAAATATTATTCCCCAGATGCTAAAAGCATAGCCCGCCGGCGTGAGCAGCGTGGGGTATCGGGCCGATACCTCGCCCATGGTTTGCCCGGCGAAGGGGTAAACGTTCGAATAGTAGTTAAGAACAATGTTGCCCACAATGGCCAAAGCAGTCAGCCACCGCCACATCCACCCCCTGGCCGGAGGACGGGAAGAACTGTACTTGTCTGAGTATAATGACATTGCCGGCATGATTGAGCTTTCTTTAGAAACAAAACCTACGTACTATGAACAACTTTGGATTAGGGAGCCGGTCGGGGAACCGTCCCACGCATAAGCAGCCAAAACCTACTACGGGTAGCCACAACAGCAGTTGCAGGTCGCAACGTTACACCTTGTCGGCCAGAAACCGCGCGGTATGGTTGGAATCTTTCAATTTTACCATTTCTTCGGGCGTGCCCTCAAAGAGCAGATGCCCGCCGTTGAGCCCACCCTCCGGGCCGAGGTCAATCAGCCAGTCGGCACACTTGATGATGTCCACGTTGTGCTCGATGATGAGCACGGAATTGCCCTGCTCAATCAGCGCATTCAGGGCCGTGAGGAGTTTGGCGATGTCGTGAAAGTGCAGGCCCGTGCTGGGCTCGTCGAAGATGAAGAGGATTTTGTCCTGCTGCAGCGTGGCGCCTTTGGTCAGGAACGAGGCCAGCTTCACGCGCTGGGCCTCGCCGCCGCTGAGCGTGTTGGCCGACTGGCCGAGGCGGATGTAGCCCAGGCCCACGTCTTCCAGTGGCCGAAGGCGGTCGGCTACTTTGGGCTGGCTTTCGAAGAACTGGACGGCGTCGGATACGGTCAGCTGCAGTACCTCGTCGATGCTTTTATCCTGGAATTTTATTTCCAGAATGTCCTGCTTAAACTTGCGGCCGTCGCAGCCCTCGCAGGTCAAATAGATGTCCGCCATGAACTGCATCTCGATTTTCACCTGGCCTTCGCCCGTGCACACCTCGCAGCGCCCGCCTTCCACGTTAAAGCTGAAGTGCGAAGGCTTCAGGCCGCGCGCCTTGGCCAGCGGCTGCTCCGAAAACAGCGTCCGGATGGCGTCGTAGGCCTTCACATACGTCACTGGGTTCGAGCGCGAGGACTTGCCGATAGGGTTCTGGTCCACGAACTCGACGTGCGACACCTGCCCGTTCACGCCCGTGAGGCGGTCGAATTTGCCGGTGCTTTCGCCCGCGCCACCGCCCAGCATCTTCATCAGGGCCGGGGCCAGGATGCGCTTGATGAGTGTGGATTTGCCCGAGCCGGATACGCCGGTGACGACGGTCATCACGCCTAGCGGCAGCTTCACGGTCACGTTTTTGAGGTTGTTTTCGCGGGCGCCGGTCAGCTCCAGGGCGTTGCGCCAGGGACGGCGCACCTTGGGCACGGGCACCTCCATGCGGCCGCTCAGGTACTGGCCGGTGTAGGTGCTGGTGTCCTGCAACAGCTCGGCCATGGTGCCCTGAAACATGAGGTTGCCGCCGCCGCTGCCGGCCTCGGGGCCGATGTCGATAATCTGGTCGGCGGCTTCCATCATCTTCTCTTCGTGCTCCACCACCACCACGGTGTTGCCGAGCTGCTGCAACGAGCGCAGCACGCCAATCAGCTGCTCCGCATCCTTGGGGTGCAGGCCGATGGAAGGCTCATCGAGCACGTACATGGAGCCCACCAGCGCCGAGCCCAGCGAGGTGGCCAGCGAAATACGCTGGCTCTCGCCGCCGCTCAGCGTGTTGCTCAAGCGGTTCAGGGTCAGGTAGCCCAGGCCCACGCGGTTGAGGTAGCCGAGGCGGTTGGTGATTTCCGTCACGAGGCGCTCGGCCACTTTGGCGTCGTGCTCGCTCAGGCTCATGTTTTCGAAAAACACCAGCGCGTCGGAGATGGGCAACAGCACGATGTCAGCAATGCTCTTGTCGGCGATGCGCACGTACTGGGCGTCTTTGCGCAGGCGGGTACCACGGCAGTCGGGGCAAGTGGTGCGGCCCCGGTAGCGGCTTTGCAGCACGCGGTACTGGATTTTGTGGGTCTGCTCGCTCACCCACTTGAAGTACTTGTCGAGGCCGTCGAAATGCTTGTTACCGGTCCAGAGCAGGCGCTGCTCGGCCGCGCTCAGGTCGTTGTAGGGCCGGTGAATGGGGAAGTCGAAGCGGATGCCGTTTTTCAGCAGCGGCTTCAGCCACTCGCCCTGCTTTTCGGTGCGCCAGGGCGCAATCGCGCCTTCGTACACCGTCAGGCTCTTGTCGGGAATCACCAAATCCTCGTCGATGCCCAGCACCGAGCCAAAGCCCTCGCAGGTCTGGCACGCGCCATAAGGATTGTTGAAGGAGAAGAAGTTGACGCTGGGCTCCTCGAACACGACGTCATCCAGTTCGAATTTATCGGAGAACGTTTTAGTTGTTAGTTGCTGGTTGTCAGTTGTTAGGCCGGTACCGTCGTCACTGACAACTGACAACTGATAACTAACAACTAATGTCCCGTGACCCTCGAAAAATGCGGTTTGCACCGAGTCGGATAGGCGGAAGAGCAGGTCCTCGTCGTCGGGGCGCAGGGCGGCCCGGTCCACCATGATGTAGACGTCGCCCTTCACCTCGGGCTGGCCCTCCCCTATCAGGTCCTCAATTTGCGAGGTCACGCCGCCTACTACCACGCGGCTGTAGCCTTTTTGCAGTAGCAAATCCAACTCCTTGCTCATGGCCCGCGTGGGGTCGGTGCGGAACAGCGGGGCCAGAATCATGGCCCTGGTGCCGTCGGGCTGGTCAGCCAGAAAATCCACCACATCGGCCACGTTGTCTTTGCGCACCTGCTCGCCGCTGACGGGCGAAAACGTGCGGCCCACCCGCGCAAACAGCAGCTTGAGGTAGTCGTAAATCTCGGTGCTGGTGCCCACCGTGGAGCGGTTGTTCTTGATGCTGACCTTCTGCTCGATGGCAA
>JAYSZD010000628.1:0-9271 GCA_043738185.1 Hymenobacter sp.
TACGAGAAGTACTTGTAGGAACGGCTTTGATGGAGTGCCCTGGGCAGGCGGTCAGGCGTTGCGGATGTCCGCCCGCCCAGTGGCGGCACGCACTGCATAACGGCGGTTAAGTAAGATAAGCAGCGAGGAGTGAAGCAGCAAATGGCTGTCTCATTCCTCGCTGTTTCGTTCTGGCTACTTGCTTAGCGGGCATGGGGAGCACAGGAGAAGGGCGTATGCTGAGGCGTTACGGGCAAAATGCATACGGAGGAACCGGGCGCCGGTAGCGCAGGAATTGGGCAACTCACTTCTGTAAGCTCATTCTCAGCACTACTGCAGTTAGGTCGCTGAAACTACGCTGGTACGGTGCGGTCCTTCCCGGCAGCAATGGTTGTTTTTTGAAAACAACGGCGCGCAACGGCTGCGCCTGTCTGCTCCATTTATGGAGCTTGGCCCGGTGCTTGGCAGATTGTCATAAGAGCACTGATTTGCTTAATGATTTCATGATAAAAGGCGGCTCAATAAATTAAAAATTCAGTAACATGAGTATTTAATTGAAAATAATCACGCCTGTCACAATCCGACCCCGGGCCGTTATCGTACCATCTTCAACAGCCTTGCGCTTTGGTGCCCGCGTTGTTCTGCTGCAATTCTCTTTCTGGGTCGAAGGCAGCAGTTCACTGGCTTTTGTGGCCGGCGCTTTTTCGTTGTGTGCCTGCACTGGAAGCTGTAGCTGTATTACGATAGTTCCGAGCACGAATATCACGCTATTATGCTGCCCCGGCGGCCGTCTGTTTTATCTCTTTAGTTCATGTGTCAGTCGCCAACCCCGTAACGAAGTCGGCTGAGGTTATTGCCTGTTTAAATAGCTAAGAATCAATTATCCAACCTGAGTTAGTAGCGTTTGTTTGATTCGTTTTTTACCCTTTTTCATTTGCTGTAACCTATGAAAAACCTTTTAAGTAAGCCCCTGCAATGGGTGTACGGGGCCTGTGCGGTCACAACGCTCTCGGTCTGGAGTGCCACCCGCCACACGCCGCTGGAAGCCAGCAGCCACCGCGAAGCCCCGCTCATTGCCGACGACCCGCTGGCCGATGTCACGGACGTGTACGCCTTTCGCGCCCCCAACGCTCCGGACCGGGTGGTGCTCATCGCCGATTACATCCCGTTCCAGCTGCCGCAGGGTGGCCCGAACTACGCCACCTTCGGGGAGAACATTCGGTATGAGATTCATGTGAAGAATAACAGCGCTACGCCCGGCGACGACGTGACCTACCGCTTCACCTTTAAGCGCGTGAACGAAGACCCAAGCACGTTCTTCAACATCCGGCTGGGGGCGCAAAACCTCAAAACCACTTATACCTGCGAGAAAAGCCTGGGCGGTGGCACCTTCACGTCCATTGTTACCGATGGGGTGGTGCCGCCCTACAACATCGGGCCGCGCTCCATCAACGGCGGGGCGGGCCTGAACCAGGGGGCGCCCTACGCCACGCTGCGGCAGAATGCCGTGACCAACGCCAGTGGCGGAGGCGGCGAACAGATATTCTGCGGCTCGTCGGACGACCCCTTTTTCGTAGACCTTGGGGCGGTGTTTGATTTGGCCGGCGTCCGCATCAACCAGGGCGCCCGCGACGGGCTGGCGAAGTACAATGTGCATTCCATCGCGCTGAGCATTCCGATTCAGACGCTGCAAAAGACCGGCCAGCCCGTGTCGGCGGCTACCAGCATCCTGGACCCCAACTACGTCATCGGCGTGTGGGCTTCGGCCAGCCGGCCCACCATCCGCACCCTGAGTGCCACCGGCGGCCCCACCACCGACAACGACACCTACGTGCAGGTGTCGCGCCTGGGCATGCCGCTCACCAACGAGGCCGTGACGCCCATTGGCGGCAAAGACCTTTGGAACCGCCGCACGCCCTACAACGAAGAGGCCGTGGCCGACGATTACCTCTCCAACCCTGAGCTGGGCCTGTACATGGACGACCGTCAGTTTGGTGGGGCGGTGCCTGCGCTTTCGGCGCTGCGCATCCAGACCAAGTCGCTGGCCGGCTTCCCTGGCCTGCCCGCCGGCGGCTTCGACTTCGGCAATACCCGTCCGGGCCTGTTTCCGCTCAAGGGCAGCCCGGCCGTGGCCGGTACTGCGTTGGACGACGCGGCTTTTGGCAACTACCTGCTGGTAGCCGGCAAGCCGCGGTCAGTGGACATCAAGCCTATTTTTCATACCGGCGTGCCCAACCTGCGGCCGTATCAGCTGGCCACTGGCAAAGGCGGCAACCCGCTGGCTTACGGCAAGCCGTTCGTGAATAACTTCCTGCCGCTGACGGCACCGGGCCGCACCAACCCCGGCGGCGACATGCTGCGCCTGAACATGGCCGTGCCCGTGACGCCGCGCAACTCGCCTGATTTCAGCAACCAGGGCCTGATTGCCGCCGCGGTGCTGGGCCTCACCGACCCGCGCTTTGCCACCAACGTGCCGGACCCCAGCACGGCGGACCCGAACGACTTTTTGCCCCAGAACATCCCGAACATGGACGGCTTCCCCAACGGGCGCCGGCTGGAGGATGAAGTGGTGAAGATTGAGTTGCAGGCCGTGAGCGGCGTTGCCCTGGCCGCCATTGGCCTGTGGTACGACGACTACACGCCCACGAGCCCTTCGCCCGTGACGCCGCGCCTGAAGCGCGTGCTGAATTTCTCGACGGGCGTGGAAAGCAACGATGCGCCGTTCGCGCCGAGCTTTCCCTATGTGGCCACTCCCTGGGAAGGTTTTGCTACGCGTCGCTAACTCATTTCCTCATCCTTGATTCGTTCGAAGAAAATGACTTATAAAATTTTACGTACTTACCTCGTGTTGCCCGCGCTGGCGGCCACCGCGGTTGGGCTCTCGATGTGGAGCTCGGTTCAACACACGCCGCTGGAGGCCAGCAGCCACCGCGAGGCCCCGCTGATTGCCGATGACCCGGTGGCCGACAATACCGACCTCTACGCCTTCCGCGACCCCGCCGACGCGAGCCGCGTGGTGGTTATTGCCAACTACATTCCGTTTGAGCTGCCCCACGGCGGCCCCAACTACTCCACGTTTGGCGAGAACGTGCGCTACGAAGTGCACGTGAAAAACGACGGCAGCACCAACGTGGACGACATTACCTACCGCTTCACGTTCACGCGTACCAACGAGGACCCCACTACTTTTTTTAACATCCGGCTGAACAAGCAGAATCTGAAAACCACCTATACCTGCGAGAAGCTGGTGGATGGGGTGAGCCAGGGCAACATCATCACGGGGGGCGTGGTGCCGCCGAACAACATCGGCCCGCGCTCCATTGAAGGTCCGGTGGGCCTGGGGGCGGCGAACTACGAGTCGCTGCGCACCAACGCCATTGCGGCGGCGAACGGCGGTGGCGGCGAACGCATTCTCTGCGCCCCGTCCGACGACCCGTTCTTTGCCGACCTGGGCGCCATCTTCGACCTGGCCGGCCTGCGGCCCGGCAACGCCACCGATGGCCTCTCGCGCAAAAACACCCACTCCATCGCGCTGAGCATTCCGATTCAGACGCTGCAGAAAACCGGCCGGGCCGTGACGACTGCCACCAGCATTCTGGATTCTGATTTCGTTATCGGGGTGTGGGCTTCGGCCAGTCGGCCCCAGCTGCGCACTTTCGACGCCAACACCGGCGAAGGCGCCAGCGGCGCCTGGGTGCAGGTATCGCGCCTGGGCATGCCGCTCACCAACGAGGTAATCAATCCCATTGGCAGCAAGGATGCCTGGAACGCGGCTTCGCCTTATTTTGAAGCTGCCATCACCGACGAATACCTCTCCAACCCCGAGCTGGGCCTGTACACGGCCGACGACATGCCCGTGGCCCCGGCCGTGGCCAAAACGGCTGGTCAGACCTTCTTTGGTGAAGCGGTACCGGCCCTGAACGCCTTGCGGATACAAACCAACTCGCTGGGCGGCCAGCCGGTTATCGGGCCTAAAGGGTTTGACTTCCGCAACCAGGCCGATGGCCTTTCGGTGCTGATAGGCAGTCCATTGGTAACGGGTACAGCTTTCGACCCAGCCATCTTTGGCTCTTACCTGCTGGTGCCCGATATGCCTCGCTCGGCCGACATCAAGCCCATTTTCCATACGGGTGTGCCCAACCTGCCGCCCTACCAGCTTGCAACCGGCAAAACGCCGCTTTCGGCGGGCAACGCGGCCGTGAACCCGCTTTCGGCCGGCAAGCCGTTCGTGAACAACTTTCTGCCCTTGACGGCTTCGGGCCGCACCAACCCCGGTGGCGACATGCTGCGCCTGAACATGGCCGTGCCAACGACGGACCGCAATTCGTCTGATTTCAGCAACCAGGGCTTGCTGCAGGCCGCGGTGCTCGGCCTGACGGACCCGCGCTTCAACGGCGATGCCAGCCTGCAGCCCATCCCGAACATGGACGGCTTCCCGAACGGGCGCCGCCTGGAAGACGCCGTGGACCAGATTGAGCTGAAGGCCGTGGGCGGCCTGGTGCTGGCCGCCGTGGGCTTGTATTTCGACGACTTTATGCCAGGCAGCACCTCGGCCCTTACCCCCAAGCTGCTGGCTCAGGTAACGTTCACTACCGGCGTGGAGAAAAATGACACTACGTTCCGCACCTCCTTTCCCTACGTGCAGACGCCCTGGCGCGGCACGGGTTCGGCCAGCGGCCCGACCAACGTGCGGGTGATTCCGGACCTGACGGTGAACACCGTGATGCCCGTGGATGCCGGCGAGTACAACAACATCACCGTAACGGGTTCGGGAGTTGCCATCTTCAACGGTCCCATTCGGGTGAATGGTGCCCTGACCGTGCAGACGGGCGGCGTGCTGAGCACCCGCGGCGTACTGGCTACGAGCTGCCTGTCCATCACCGGTCCCGGCAGCTTTGAGCTGCAGTCCGGGGCCACGCTGCGCATTTGCAGCTCCGACGGCATTGCGGCCACGGGCCTGCGGGGTGCCATTCAGGTGGCCGGCACGCGCACCTTTGCCGCCGATGCCAACTACGAGTATAATGGCCTGGAGCCCCAGACTACCGGCACGGGCCTGCCCGCCCAGGTGCGCAGCCTGACGGTGAACAATGCCGCCGGCCTGACGGTGAACAACGGCGGGGTACGCATTGTGCAGACCCTGGCCCTGACCAACGGCAACCTGACCACGAGCAACACCCAACGCCTGACCCTGCTCTCGACGCCCACCGCTGGGACTGCCTTGGTGGTGAACACCAACGGCGTCGTGACTGGCCCGGCTATCGTGCAGCGCGCCATCGACCCCGCCTTCAACAATGGGCTGGGCTACCGTCACTACAGCTCGCCGGTGAGCAACACCACCCTCGCGGACCTGGCTGCAACCGGCTTCAGGCCGATATTCAACCAAGCCTATAACACGGCGTCGGTGCCTACTGCCGTAACCCCGTTCCCAACGGTGTTTGGCTACGACCAGGCCCGCGTGGTGAGCGCTGCCAGCTCGGCAGAAGCGTTTGACCAGGGCTTCGTGGTGCCCGCCGCCACTGACCCAATGGGCCTGCTGACCGGCTATACGGCGAACGTCGCGGCCAACGTAGTGGTGGATTTGCGGGGTACGCTCAACAACGGCCCCATCAGCCGCACCAACCTGACTCGTGACGCGCAGCCGAAGAGTGGCTGGCAGTTTCTGGGCAATCCGTATCCGTCGCCGCTTGACTTCAGCCAGACGGACGGCGTGACGCGCACCAACGTCGACGACGCGGTGTACGTGTACCAGAGCACCAGCCGTTACGACGGGCAGTACCGCAGCTACGTGAACGGCATGGGCAACCCGCTGGTGGCGACCATGCAGGGCTTCTTTGCCCGCGTGAGTAACGGCCAGACTACGGGCAGCTTTGCCCTCAACAACGCGGCACGGGTTACGACCTTCGCGGCTACGCCGAGCTTTAACCGGGGCACGGCTGATACCCGGCCGGTGGTGAAGCTGCGCCTGCAAAACAGCAGTCCGCTCATTGACGAAACCTACGTCTACTTTGAGCAGGGCGCAACGCCCGCGTTCGATGCCCGCTTCGATGCCTACAAGCTGGACAACTCCTCGCGGCTGAACGTGGGCAGCATCATTGCCAGCGATGAGCTGTCGGTGAACGGTCTGCCGATGTTAGTGGGGCCCGTAACGGTGCCCCTGAGCCTGACCGTGCCCGCTACGGGCAGCTACACGCTCAACGCGGTGGACCTGCTGAATTTTGGCGCGGGTACCTTGGTCCACCTGCTCGATACCGAAACCGGGGCCCGGATAAACCTGGCCGAGCAGCCCACCTACACCTTCAAGGCGCAGTCGCTGAGCATGCGTGGCCGTTTTAGCCTGCATTTCGGGCCCGCCGTAGCTCCCTTGGCTACTACCCCGGCAGCCTTGGCCAGCCAGGTGCAGCTATTTCCCAACCCGGCGCACGGCAGCTTCACGCTGCTGCTGCCCGCCGAGCTGGGCCGCGTACCGGTAACAGCACGCCTCTACAACCAGATTGGACAGCTGGTTACGCAACGCACGCTGGCGGTGACGGCCGCGGGAGCTTCGGCACAGTTTGATGTTTCGGGACTGACCCCCGGCGTGTACTCCCTGCGCCTGACCGGTGGCCCGGTCCAGGTAGTGAAGCGTGTCGTAGTTGAGTAACAACTGCCGGGTAATGCAGCCGGGGCTGGAAATACTGGCCCCGGTTGTACCCCCAGCGATGTTCGTGTTTACCCCTTTATTTATTCAAACCGCTCTAGCAATGAATGAATCGTCTCACGTACCTGTCTGATGTGCTGGCCGCCGGTGGCATCTGTGGTTGGAAGCGGTTATGCGCCGCCCGGGCCAAAGAATAAATACTCAGCAAGCATTTTCAGTTACCGAGCAGCTCCGTCATTCTGGCGGGGCTGTTTGTGTTTAAAGGCCGTGCCGTGGCACACCCGCCCGGCTAACCCGCTCGGCTAAGTAGTAGGCTAACCATGCGAAAAGCGGTGCGGCCAGCACGTCGTAGGTGTAGTGCACCCGCTGCACCAGCACCAGCGTGCCCACGGCCACGGTCATCAGGGCCAGCGTGCGGCGCCAGCGGCGGCCCCGCACGGCCAGGGCCAGCAGGGCCATGGTGGCGGTGTGGCCCGAAAAGAACAAGTCGCGTACGATAGGCTGGCTGGTTACTTCAAAAAGGCGGTCTACCACCGGGTCGTGCAATACGAGCAGGGCGGTGGGTGGGTCCAGGGGCAGTAGCCAGAGCGTGAGCATGCGCAGCAGCTGCAGAAAAAAATACGCCCATAAAGCCCGCAGCAGTAACTGCGGCCGGGGCAGCAGAAACACCAGTGCCGCCGCGATGCCGCCGTATATTATCCCAAACGTGGCGGCTGATACGTCATGCACCGGCAGCAGCGCCAGCAGCGGGTCGGCGAGCTGCGGGCCGGGACGCGACTGAATGAAGTGGTAGAAGTGGGGCACTACCGGTAGCAAGCTCAGCAGCAGCCCCAGCCCCAGCCCCAACCGGCCCCGAAAGCCTGGCTGCGCCCAGGCTGCCGGCCAGGATTGTCTTGGTAGTTGGCTGACCATCACTGCGGGCGAAGCCAGGGGCAAATCACCGGAATCCAGGAGCGGAGCCATTGGAGAGGATAAATTTGGTAAAAACGACCACAAAAGCGGCCACGAAAATACGCCGCAGCCTGAACAATAGCCCGTAAGTTCCGGGCTGTGGCGTAACATTGCCCGGCGATGAAATTCACGCCCGTCCATTGTTTTCATACTATTCCGCCTGTCCCATGCGCTTCGGTACTATTCTTTTCGCGGGTGCTTTGCTCAACACCGTTGGCCTTGCCGCTCAGGCCCAGAATACGGCGCTGAATACCCGCATTGCCCAATTATCGGCCCAGCAGGAAAGCAAGGTGATTGCCTGGCGGCGCGACTTTCACGAGCACCCCGAGCTGGGCAACGAAGAAACCCGTACGGCCGGCATCATTGCCGCGCACCTCAAAAAGCTGGGCCTGGAAGTGCAGACCGGCGTGGCCCGCACCGGCGTGGTGGGCATCCTGCGCGGCGGCCGGCCCGGCCCCGTGGTAGCCCTGCGCGCCGACATGGACGGCCTGCCCATCACCGAAGCCAATGAGTTGCCCTTTGCCTCAAAAGCCACGGCCACCTACCTGGGCCAGCCCGTGGGCGTGATGCACGCCTGCGGCCACGACACCCACATGGCCATGCTCATGGGCGCGGCCGAGGTGCTGAGCCAGGTAAAAAAGGACCTGCCCGGCACCGTGAAATTTATTTTTCAGCCCGCTGAAGAAGGCTCCTTGCCCGGCGTGGAAGGTGGCGCTAAGCTCATGGTGAAGGAAGGCGTGCTCGACAAACCCAAGGTCGATGCCGTGTTTGGGGTGCACATCAACGCCCAAACCGAAGTGGGCAAGCTGGCGTACCGGCCGGGCGGTACCATGGCCTCGTCCGACCGGTTTACCATCAAAGTGAGCGGCAAAGGGGCCCACGGCGCCTACCCCTGGAACAGTGTGGACCCCGTGGTGACTGCCGCTCAGATTATCCTGGGCCTGCAAACCATCGTGAGCCGGCAGGTGAAGCTGATTGACGACGCGGCCGTGGTCACGGTGGGCACCATCAACGGCGGGGTGCGCTACAACGTCATTCCGCCCGATGTGGAGCTGTCGGGTACCATCCGGGCCCTGAACCCGGAGGTGCAGAAGCAAATCTGGGCCTCCATTCGCCGCATTGCCACCAACATTGCCGAGAGCGCCGGGGCCACGGCCGAGGTCACCATCGACCCCTACGTGCCCGTGACTACCAACGACCCTGCCCTCACGGCCCGGATGCTGCCCACGCTGCAAGCGGCGGCCGGCGCGGCCCACGTCCGCGAAATCAAGGCCGTGACCGGAGCCGAGGATTTTTCCTTCTACCAGGAAAAAGTGCCGGGCCTGTTTCTCTTCGTGGGCGGCATGGCCAAAGGGCAGGACCCTGCTACCACCGCCGACCACCACACGGCCGGCTTCCGCATCGACGAGAGCGGCCTGACGCTGGGCGTGAAAACACTGGCCACGCTGGCGGCCGACTACCTGAGCGCGCCCACGCGGTAGGGTACTGGTTAAGGAATATTTCAATTGCCATTAGTGCAATTGCAGCTTAATCAGACGCGTGGCAGACGTACAGAATTTTGTCATTTTTGATAAAGTTGTTAATGACAGGTCGGTTTAACAATTAAAATTCATAGTTTGCAGCTCAATAATTGATAGAAATTCAATTATTGTTTAACAAGACTAATCATAACATTCAACAGCTTTTCATGAAGAAACAATACTC
>JAYSZD010000629.1:0-1458 GCA_043738185.1 Hymenobacter sp.
GCCGCGCGGCCAGGTGCAGCTGGTGGAAAAAGGCGTGAACGAGCGCGACTCGGCCTACTGGGACCAGGTGCGCCCCGTGCCGCTCACCGCCGAGGAAAAAAAGGACTACGCCGTGAAGGACAGCACCGAAGTCATTCGCGCCTCGCGCCCCTACCAGGATTCGCTCGACCGGAAGCGCAACGAGTTCGAGCCCATCAACCTGATTTTGGGCGGCTACACGTACCAGAATAGCTTCAAAAAACAGTCGGTATCCGTGCTGCCGCTGTCCCGCATTTTGCAGTACAACACCGTGGAGGGCGCGGTGCTCAATGCCCAGGCCGTTTTCCGGCAGCGCACCGACGACCGGCGCTACTTCACCCTCACGCCCACGCTGCGCTACGGGTTCAGCAGCAAGCAGCTGAACCCGAGCCTGGCGGCCACCTGGCAGCTGCACCCGGCTAAAGTGAAGCAGTTCTCGTTCTTGGTAGGCCGCACGGTGGAGAATTTCGACCGCAACTCGCAGCTCACGCCCGCCATCAACAGCGTTTACACGCTGCTCGATAACCGCAACTACGCCAAGCTCTACCGGCGCGACGGCGCGGAGCTGTACTACCTCACCGAGCCCGTGAACGGCCTCAACCTGGCCGTTAGCGCCAGTTACTTTGACCGCCGCGAGCTGTTCAACACCACCACCGAGCTGCTGCGCGACGTGCCCGGCCGGGCCTTCACCTCCAACCTGCCGGTGAGTGAGGAGCTGCCCAACCCCGGTTTTGGCCGCAGCCAGGCGCTGACCTTGGGCCTGTCGATGGACTTCAAGCCCGGCCAGCGCTACATCAGCCGGCCCGATGGCAAGTTCAACCTCGGCTCGAAGTGGCCCACTTTCAACGTGCAGGGCCGCACGGCGCTGTCCGGCGTGCTGGGTTCCGACGTGCGCTACACCCTGCTGCAAGCCGGCGTGCGCGACAATTTCTCGTTGGGCCTGTTGGGCACCAGTAGCTTCCGGGTAAATGCGGGTGGCTTTGTGGGCCGCCAGCGGGGCGTGCAGTTTATGGACTACCGCCATTTTTCCGGTAACCAAACCATCTTGGCTGGCAGCTTCAACAACTTCCAGCTGCTCGACTACTACCGCTTCAGCACCAACAACAACTACGTTGAAGGCCACTACGACCACCATTTCAACGGCTTCTTCCTCAATAATATTCCGCTCCTGCGCAAGCTGAAGTGGCAGGAGGTGGCCACGGTCAACTACCTCACCACGGCCCAGGCCGGCCACTACCTGGAGTTGGGCGTAGGCATCGAGCACATTGTAAAAGTGCTGCGGGCTGATGTCTATACCGCCCTGCAAAGCGGCGAAAAGCTGGGCACCGGCGTGCGGGTAGGAATGGGGTTTTAGGCGGCGTGTAGGCTGCTTTTGAGCGGTGCTGCCGCTTTCGCAGCGCGCCGGCCGCGGGACAGCTATTCGTCATCATCTTTTTTGCC
>JAYSZD010000630.1:0-3544 GCA_043738185.1 Hymenobacter sp.
TCCTAAAGTCAGGAATTTATCCAGTTCTCAACTCGCTGATGCTGGGCCGTAAGCAAAAAGTCCGCGCTACCCAAGGCAGCACGGACTTTTTGCGTTTAGGTTTTGGTACAATTCGCGCTTACAAAATACCGCTCAGGAAGCCGGGGACGATGCCGAGAGCGATGCTCAGCAGCGCCAGCAGCGCGAGGGTCACGGACTGAACGCCATCGACGGGCACGGGCGTAGCGCCTTCCTCAGTGGGGCGCAGGTACATGGCAATGAGGGGCCGCAGGTAGTAATACAGGCCCACCATGCTCATTACGAGTGCAAACACCACGAGGCCGATGTAGCCCTGACCCGCAGCGGCGGCCAGCAGGAAAAACTTGCCGAAGAAGCCACCTGTGAGCGGAATGCCAGCCAGGGAGAGCATGGCCACCGTCATGCTGAAAGCCAGCAGCGGGTTGGTTTTGCCCAGGCCATTGAGGGCGGCGTAGTCGTCGCGCTGGCGGTGGTCGGCCACCAGTTTCAGCACGCCAAAGGCGGCGATGGTGGCCACGGAATAAGCCAGGGAATAGAAGAAAATACCACTGGCGGCCTCGCCGGTGAGGTTCCCCCGGCTGGCCACGAGGCCGATGAGCAGGTAGCCGGCGTGGCTCACGCTGGAGTAGGCTAGCATGCGCTTGGTGCTGGTTTGTACGGCGGCACCCACGTTGCCCAGCAGCAAGGTGAGGGCACACATGGCCTGAATAGTGGGCAGCCAGAAGCCCTGAGCGCCGGGCAGGGCCACAGCCAGCAGCTTGAGGAAGGCCGCAAAACCGGCCGTTTTCACCACGGTGCTCATAAAGGCGGTGAAAAACGTGGGCGTGCCTTCGTACACGTCGGGCGTCCAGAAGTGGAAGGGCGCGGCCGATATCTTAAAGCCAATTCCGATAATCATCATCAGAATGCCGATGTAGAGCATGGGCTGCAAGCTGGCATTGGCGGGTGCCGCCACGGCCGTGCTCAGCTCCGAAAGCACGAAGGTGCCGGTAGCCCCGTAGAGTAGCGCCACACCGAAGAGCAGAATGCCGGTGGCAAAGGCGCCCATGAGGAAGTATTTCAGTGCGGCTTCGTTGCTACGCGCGTCGCGCTTGCTGGAGCCGGCCAGCACGTACATGCTCACGCTCAGGATTTCAATGCCCACAAACAGCATAATGAGGTGGTTGTAGCCTATCATCATCACAGCACCCACCAGTGAGAAAAGCAGCAGCGAGTAGTACTCGGCCAGGTTGGGCTCGCTGGCCGCCACGTAGCTGCGCGAGAAGGGCAGCAGCACAATGGTGGTAAGCACCACGATGCCGGTGAAGGCCACCGTGTAGTTGTCCACCACCAGCATGCTGTTGTAGAAGGACTGCGTGCCCTGGCCCCAGTCGGCCAGGTTAACGCCGAACACAATCAGCAGCAGCAGCATGGCTCCGGGCAGCAGCACCTTGTTCGAGCGCAGGAAGCCCAGGAACAGGTTGATGATGCCGAAGACGGAGAGGAGAATGATGGAGGTCATGTTCTTAGCTGTTAGCCATTAGCCGGTAGCTGTTAGCTCTGTTTCTTTGATTATTTACGATGGCTGGCTGAGGATAAGCGCGCGGCCATAACAAGTGCTAACAGCTAATAGCCATCAGCTAAAAGCTAAAATCAGCGCCCTACCAACGACAGCAAATTGGTCACAGCCGGCTCCGAGAGGTGCAGGAACGTGCCCGGGAACAGGCCCAGCCAGAACACCAGCACGATGAGCGGCACCAGTATCAGCAGCTCGCCGCCGGTGAGGTCGGTGATGGTTTCGGAGTGGGCAGAGTCGGGGCCAAGCATGACGCGCTGGAACATGCGCAGCAGGTACACGGCCGAGAAGATGATGGTGAGACCGGCCACGGCGCCCACCCAGGCGTTGTACTGGTACACACCGGCCAGCAGCAGGAACTCGCCCACGAAACCGCCCGTGAGGGGCAGGGCCACGGTGCTGAGCAGCATTACCAGAAAGCAAACCGAAAGGATGGGTGTGCGGCGGGTGAGGCCGCCCAGGTCGGGGATGTGGCGGGTGCCGGTGCGGCGCTCAATGGCATCGGCCACGAAGAACATGCCCACCACGTTCACGCCGTGAGCCAACATCTGCACCACCGCGCCTTGCAGGCCGATTTGGGTGAGCGAGAATACGCCGGCCGCCATCAGGCCCACGTGCGAGAGCGACGAATAGGCAATGAGCCGCTTCAAATCCTGCTGCCGAATGGCGATGATGGCCCCGTAAATGATGCCGATAACGGCGAGGATAATCACCAGAAAGCCCCACTGGCTCACGCCCAGCGGCACTACTGGCAGCAGCCACCGCATGGTGCCATAAATGCCCATTTTCAGCATAATGCCCGAAAGCAGCATGGTGGCCGGGGCCGGCGATTCGGTGTAAGTATCAGGCTGCCAGGTGTGGAAGGGGAAGATGGGCATCTTCACAGCGAAGGCCGCAAAAATGAGCCAGAACAGCCACGACTGTTCCGCTGCGCTCAGCGTGAGGTTATAGAAGGCCGACAGCTCGGAGGAATGCGCGGCCAGCGAGCCGGCGGCAGGACCGGTTTGCAGGTATAAGTACACGAAGCCGGCTAGCATAAACAGCGAGCCTACCACCGTGTAGAGGAAAAACTTGAGCGTGACGGCTACGCGGCGCTCGCCACCCCAGGCGCCGGCCAGAAAGTAAATCGGAATCAGCGCGACTTCCCAGAAGAAGTAAAACAGGAAGGCATCAAGTGAGACGAACACGCCAATGAGGCCGGTTTGCATAAAGAGCACCAGCGCGTAAAAAGTCGAGGGGCTGTCGTAGTTGTGCTTGAAGGCGGCCAGCAGAATGAGCGGCACCAGGAACGTGGTGAGCAGTACCAGCAGCAAACTCAGGCCATCGAGGCCGAGGTGGAAGTTGATGCCGGCCGAGGAAATCCAGGCGTAGTTGAGATTGAACGCCGCCGAGCCGGTGGTTTTAAAGGCAAAAACGGCGTACACCGCCAGGCCAAATTCGAGAAGCGAAGCACCCAGGGCCAGAGCCCGGGCGGCGGCTCCCTTAATGAATAGCAGCAGCAAAGCGGCGGCTAGCGGGAGGAAAAGCAGTACGGCAGTCAGCATGAACGAGCGGGTTGGGCGCGTTGCGGGGCAGGAGAACCGCCTCGCAAATTGACCGCAAACTTACGCACGGACCGGCAAGGCTGCACGGTTTTGATGCAACTTCTACTGTCGGGCCACTTTGCGCGTGGTCAGCACGCGCCCGGCAGTGTCGAGCCACTGCACCGTGTAGAGGCCTGCCGGTAGCGTTGTCAGGCGGAGAGTGATTTCGGGTGCGGCCACCGGCTGGCGCAGAATTTCGCGGCCCAGGGCGTCGGTGAGGCGCACGGTGGCGGCGGTTTGTGCGGGCTGGCGCAGGGTCAGGGTGGTGGTAGCCGGGTTGGGAAAGGCGTCGAAGCCGGTGGCATCTGGGCGCCCCGCCGTGGCAGTGGGCACGCAGAAGACGGCCATGATTTTGGTCCACAGCTCATTGTCGAAAGAAGACGCAGCC
>JAYSZD010000631.1:0-3543 GCA_043738185.1 Hymenobacter sp.
GTTTGACGGGAATTGTGTGGCTCGCACCTCAAATTTCCGACTTCTTTGGGAGTCTTTTGCTTTATGCCCACCCAACAGGCATTATCCTAAACAGGCTCACTATATTTCAGAAAACAAACAAAGCTCGCGGGCCTGCTACATTGCTGTCGGTGCGGAGTAACTGAGGTTCTTACGCCACCATTTTTGCTGCTCCATACTTCGATGAAAGCACTACTCGTCTGTTCGACATGGCTACTGGCTTGCCCTTTTGCAGCGCTATCGCAAGCTACTGCTCCGGATTCGGCGGCGTTACCGCTGCCTAATACTAGCTTTTTTAAAGCGGACTTCAGCCCCACCACGGCCGAAGATTCCACCGCTTTTTGCGTCGAAACCAAATTCCGCGACAGTCTGTCGGGAATGGTGTGGGTGTATTACCCTTCGGGACAGCTCAAGGAATTCATTCCTTATGGCGATGTGCGGCAGCGCATAATTTACGGCACCCTCTCCAACTGGTACGAGAACGGCGCGGTGCGCTCCAAGGAAGACTTTGTGATGGGCAAGCGCCACGGTGACCTGCTCACCTACTATCCGGATGGTACCTTGAAGCGCCGAGAGCAATACGTGCACGGACGGGGCAGCGTGGGCTCGTGCTACGCTCCTGATGGCTCTCCTGTGCCTTATTTTAGTTACGAGCAGTCGCCCCTTTACCCGGGCGGTGAAGCAGAGCTGTTGAAAGAAATAATGCGAGGTGTGCGCCTGAATCTGATGCGCCTGAATCCGAAAGAGACGGCTGAAATGCGCCAAGAATTTACAGAGGGGATGAACATGCGGCACAAAATCTGGAAACGTGAAGTGCTGGTGGAACTGGTAGTGGCCGAAGACGGCCGCTTAGCCGATGCCAAGGTAGTGCAGTCCGGAAGCCCTTATCTGAGTGCCGCCACCCTGCGGTCCGTCGCCCAGCTAAAGCGGCAGTTCATGCCGGCCCGCCGCGACGGCCAGGTGGTGAAAAGTTTCTTTATGGTACCGGTTTCTGTTACGCTCGAGACACCAAACACGCGTGGGATATCACGGCAGCCACAGGAAACCGCCGCCGCAGAGGACTTTTTTTATGGTCGGCCTCCCGGGCTTATCGGCCGCTAAAATATTTGGGGTCTAAATTGGGGTGGTGCCACGACTTCCACAACGAGCTATGCCGGTGCTAGCGCTGCTAGTAGGGGTATCACGAACCTCTACGGAGTTCGTGGTACCCCCACCCCGCGGCCTGCATACAGGTTGCCACGTGGCAAAGGGGCAGCAAGAGCAACTTGGTGCCATGCAAGCTTCCATGAAGGCGTTACCTTTGGGGTCAGATAGACCTTAGCATTTCCGCGTTTTTTCGATATGGACGAAGCCATTCTTGCCAAATACCAGCCCGTCATCGGCCTGGAAGTACACGCGCAGCTGCTCACGCACAGCAAAATGTACTCTGCCGACGAAAACGAGTACGGCGTGGCCCCCAACACCAACCTCTCGGTTATTACCCTCGGCCACCCCGGCACCTTGCCCAAGGTGAACCGCACGGCCGTGGAGTTTGCCATGAAAATGGGCCTGGCCACCAACTGCACCATCCGGCGCGACAACCTGTTTGCGCGCAAAAACTACTTCTACCCCGACCTGCCCAAGGGCTACCAGATTACGCAGGACAAAACCCCGATTTGCCACGATGGCTACGTGGACGTGCGCCTGGCCGACGGCTCGGTGAAGAAAATCGGCGTCACGCGGATTCACATGGAGGAGGACGCGGGCAAGAGCATGCACCTGGCCGGCGAAACCGAAACCCTGGTGGACCTGAACCGCGCCGGCGTGCCGCTCATTGAGATTGTGAGCGAGCCGGACATCCGCACCGGCGAGGAAGCCTACAACTACCTCATCGAAATCAAGAAGCTGGTGGAGTACCTCGGCATCTGCGACGGCAACATGGAGGAAGGCTCGTTGCGCTGCGATGCCAACATTTCGGTGATGCTGCACGGCGCCGAAAAGTTCGGCATGAAGGTGGAAGTCAAGAACATGAACTCCTTTCGCAACGTGCAGCGCGCCATTGCCTACGAAGTGGAGCGCCAGATTAACATCCTCCAAGCCGGCGGCGAGGTGGACAGCGAAACCCGCGGCTTCGACGCCGCCAGCGGCACCACCAACGGCCAGCGCAGTAAGGAAACCCTCAACGACTACCGCTACTTCCCGGAGCCGGACTTGCCGCCGCTCCTCATTTCCGACGAGTGGCTGCACCGCGTGGCCGCCGAGCTGCCGGCCCTGCCGCAGCAGCTCTACGCCCGCTTCACCGGCGAGCTGGGCCTGAGCGACTACGACGCCTCGGTGCTGGTGGACCAGAAGGAAGTGGCCCTGTTTTTTGACGAGCTGTCGCGCCTCACGCCCAACGCCAAAGCGGCCGCCAACTGGGTGATGGGCCCCGTGAAATCCTACCTCAACGAGCGGGCCCTGACCATGGCCGACTTCCCGCTCGACACCGCCCAGCTGGCCGGCATCATTGAGCTGATTGACGCGGGCAAGCTCAACTATTCGGTGGCCTCGAAGCAGCTTTTTCCGCATTTGCTCGACCATCCTTCGGCTAACGCAACCGGCGCGGCCGAAAGCCTGGGTTTGCTCACGCAAGCCGATAACGGCGAGCTGGCCACGCTGGTGCAGCAGGTGCTGGCCGCCAACCCCGCCAAAGTGGAGGAGTACCGGGCCGGCAAAAAGTCGCTCACGGGCATGTTTATGGGCGAGCTCATGAAGCTGACGGGTGGCAAGGCTGACCCCAAGTTGGCCAATCAGTTGTTGCGCACGGCGCTGGACGGGTAGGCAGGTAAGCCGCTGCTTATTGCGGCGCCACTTTGTTGGGTTTAAACCAAACCGGTTGGTTTCGGCGCTGGAACAATTAACTTTGCCCCGCGCGTTGGCTCATTACTACGCGCAAGCATCCGCTTATGTCACATTCAACAACTATGATTAAATCTGTTTTTCTGGCCGCTACGGTGCTCACCTTGGCCAATGCCTGCCAAAGCGCCGATGCTGCCAATGGCTACGAAGTTTCGGGCCAGCTGAAGAATGCGCCGGCTGGCACCGTAATTCGGCTTTCCGAACTGGTATCGAATCAGTTTGTAGAAAAAGGCCAGACCAAAACCGATGCTTCGGGCAAATTCACCCTCAAAGGCATGAGCCCGGTAGCCGGAATCTATCAGCTGAAGGTGGACGACGCCAATCAGGTGCTGCTGCTGCTCGACGATAAAACTAAGGTGCAGCTCAGCGGCGACGCCCAAAGCCTGCCCTTGACGTACACCGTGAAAGGCAGTAAGGACGCGGAAGTGCTCCGGCAGCTCACCCAGGTGATGAACGGCTCCAAAAAGGAGATGGAAAGCCTGGGCCAGCGCTACAACGCCGCCGGCCAGGCCGGCAAAACCGAGGAGATGAAGGCCGTCGAACAGCAGTTCTACACCATTCAATCCCGCAATAACAACAAGATTAAATCCCTGATTCGCCAGAATGCCACTACGGTGGTGGGCGGATTTGCCGTCGGCGCCTTCCTCA
>JAYSZD010000632.1:0-3540 GCA_043738185.1 Hymenobacter sp.
GTGGTGATTGGAGCGGGCCAGGCCGGGCTGGCCGCCGCCTACTATTTGCAGCAGGCCAAGGTTGATTTCCGGGTGCTGGACGCGGCGCCCGCGGCTGGCGCTGCCTGGGCCGCCCGTTACGATTCGCTGCGCCTGTTTTCGCCGGCCGGGGTGAGCGGCCTGCCGGGCCTGCCGTGGCCGGGCGCCGCGGCGCACTACCCCACACGCGACGAAACCACCGCCTACCTGCGCCAATACGCCGCCCATTTCAACTTTCCCATCGAACTCAATTGCCGGGTGATGCGCTTGGCACCGGGCCCGGCCGGCTACGTGGTAGAAACGACGGCCGGCCCCACCTACGCCGCCCGGCGGGTCATCATCGCTACCGGCCCTTACACCAGCCCCAAAATTCCCGCGTGGGCCCCGCAGATGCCCGCCACCGTGCAGCAGCTGCCCAGCCGCGACTACCAGCGCCCCAGCCAGTTGCCTGGCACGGGCGCCGTGGCCGTGGTGGGCAGCGGTAACTCGGCCCTACAGATTGCCGCCGACATAGCCGCTGCCAGGCGGCCGGTGTACATGGCTTTTGACGAAAAGACACCGGCCATGCCCAACAACCGGCTGATGTGGGGGTTTCTGGCCCTCACCGGCCTGCTGGGCGTTTCCCGGCACACGGCGCTGGGACGCAAAATGTACCACAGTCCCGAACCAGTGGTGAGCGGCGATTTGGCGAAGCTGCGGCGCTTTTCCAACGTCCGCTTTATTGGGCGCGCCGAAGCTGCGCTGCCTTCGGGCGCCATTCAGGGAAAGCGGGCGACATCGGAACCGCTCGAAGCGGTGGTGTGGGCCACCGGCTACCGGCCCGACTATGACTGGGTGGAACTGCCAATTCTGGAATCCGATGGCAGCCCCCGGCACCACCGCGGCCTCACGGAAGCGCCTGGCGTGGCTTTTTTAGGCCTCAACTGGCTCGACAGCCGCCGCTCGGCGCTGCTTTATGGCGCGGGCCCCGATGCCCGGCGCGTGGTGGCGGCGCTGCTGCAGATGCCCTAATCTTATTGAAACCCGAACCTGCTTTTACCGGTTGTATAAACAAGCTGCTGCCCTCGGACAAAGGCTGCTTTTATTAACCTGCTTTCTCTTAAGTATTATGTTAATTCTCACGCTCGGCTTCCTGGCAACCACTGCCCTTATCGCCCTCCGCAATACTTCCAACGCGAAACCAACTCTAATCCCCGTGCGGGTTCGAGTGAAATAACCTGCCCCGATTTTGCTCACGACAAATAAAAAAAGCAGCCGATGGGCTGCTTTTTTTATTTGTCGTGATTACCTGCCAGCTGCTGTTAGCGAATCACTAATTTGCACATTTGGCTGGTGTTGTCAGCTTCGAGACGCACGTAGTACAAACCATTGGCAAACTTACTGAGGTCGAGCATTTTGGTGTACCGGTCATTCATTTCCGTCAGCGTTTCGCGGTACATCACCGTGCCAATGACATTGAGCACGCTCAAAGCAACCTTTTTACCTTGTAAATTATTGATTGTCAGATGCACGATTCCGGTCGACGGATTGGGATAGACCAGCAGGGTGCGGTCATCACCGGGCTTGCCTTGCTGGCCGGGGCGGGCTACGGTAGCTGCCGAAGCAGTAGGCAGGCTGTTGAGCAACGGCCCAAAACCGAGGCTGAGACAACTCGTTAATAAGAAAGATAATAGTAGGCGTGGCATCATATTAACGGGTAAGTTCGAGGGCGGGAACAAGCGCGGCGCGCTAGGGCTTAACGAGTAAGGTTGATTTAAGTTGGCAAAGGTACAAGCGCGTGGGCATCAGGCCTAATAGTATATATCAAAAGCCTGATAAATTACGGTTTCTGCTTCTTCTAATTCTGATTTTAATTAAAAAAGGTTACGTGGAAATACTTCTGATAGGCGGCGGCCTGGCCGGCCTGGCTGCCGCCTTGGATTTGGCGGGCCGCGGGCACCAGGTAGCGGTGGTGGAGCGCAAGCAGTACCCGTTTCATAAGGTGTGCGGCGAATACGTGAGCAATGAGGTGCTGCCCTACCTGCGGCGCCTGCACGCCGACCCCGCCGCGCTGGCCCCGGCCGCCATCAGCCAGTTCCTGCTGACCTCGCCGGGCGGCCGGGGCCTCACCGCCCGGCTGGACCTGGGCGGATTTGGGGTGAGCCGCTACGCGCTGGATAATTTCCTGTACCACCTGGCCGTGGACCGGGGCGTAGTCTTTCACCTGAAAAACACGGTGACCGACGTGGCCTACGACGCCGCCACCGACCAGCATCAGGTGGCCCTGGCCGACGGCCGCACCCTGACGGCCCGCGTGGTGCTGGGCACCTATGGCAAGCGGGCTAACCTCGACCGGCAGCTGCAACGGCCCTTTTTCACCCGGCGCTCGCCCTACCTGGGGGTGAAATACCACCTGCGCCTGCCCGGCTTCCCGCGCGACCTGATTGCGCTGCACAACTTTGCCGATGGCTACGCAGGCATCTCGGCCATTGAGGACGACAAGCTGTGCTTTTGCTACCTCACGTCGCGCCAAAACCTCCGGCGCCACGGCACCATTGCGGGCATGGAGGGCGAGGTGCTGACCAAAAACCCGCGCCTGCGCGAAATCCTGGACGCGGCCGAACGGCTGTACCCGCAGCCCGAAGTCATCAACGAGATTTCCTTCGCGCCCAAGCAGCCGGTGGAACAGCACGTGCTAATGTGTGGCGACGCGGCCGGCCTTATCACACCACTCTGCGGCAATGGGATGGCCATGGCGTTGCACGGCGCCGCGCTGGGCGCGGCGGCGGCGCACGATTTTCTGAGCTCCAAAACCACGCGAGCCGAGATGGAAACGGCTTATTTCCGGGCCTGGCACGCGCAGTTTGCGGCGCGGCTGCGGGTGGGCCGGGCAGTGCAGGGGCTATTTGGCGGGCCGGTGCTAAGCGAGCTGGTGATAGGCGGGCTGCGGCACTGGCCGGGGGCCGTACGGGCGCTGATGCGCCGCACCCACGGCCAGCCTTTTTGAGTTTTGGCTGTTTGCTTTTCTTGATATTCAGGAGTTGGACCAAACGGCTCGTCTGATGGTTGGGGCGGGGCATCCGGGCAGGCCCGGCCGAGTCAGGTGGGGAGACTGGGCACCGGCAGTCGCCTTAATTTCGCCGCAGCGCAGTTTTGCGCGCCGACCGAGAACGGTGCCCGGCCAACCCATCGCCACCGCGACGCCGAAATCTTATTAGCCCTATTTCATCGAAGCAAAGCGCAAAAACGTTTGTTATACCGTAAGTAGTGGCGTTGATGGGCAGTGCGGCCGTACATTCATCGCCCGAGCTACTCCGATAGTAGCTGCATTCAGAATCGTAATTCACTCCGCAATGCCGAGTTATTTAGGTGCCATCGGCACTGCCAATCCTGTTCACCGCATAGCTCAGCCGCAGATTGCCGATTTTATGGCGCAGGCCCTGGCCTTTGGCGACGATGAAAAGCGCAAGCTGCGGGCCCTCTACCGGGTGTCGGGCATAGCGCACCGCTACTCGGTGCTACCCGACTACGGCCGGGCCAATG
>JAYSZD010000633.1:0-9250 GCA_043738185.1 Hymenobacter sp.
GAATACTGCCTCAATCCCTATTCCTCATTCCTCATTGAACAACGCAGTTGCCGTCATCGGTGGCGGGCCAGCCGGCCTGCTGGCCGCCCAGCGCCTGGCCGAAGCCGGCTGCCGGGTGCGGGTGTACGAAGCGCAGGCCACGGTGGGACGCAAGTTTCTGGTGGCCGGACACGGCGGCTTCAACCTGAGCAACGCCGAAGAAATGAGCCGCTTCGCCAGCCGCTACGGTCCCGAGGAGCCCCGGTTCCGGGACTTGCTCCAGCACTTTTCGCCGGCCGAGCTGCGGGCCTGGGCCACGGGCCTGGGCATAGAAACCTTTGTGGGCACCAGCGGCCGCATTTTTCCGATAGCCGCCCACAAACCGGCCGAGCTGCTGCGCGCCTGGGTGGCCCGGCTGAACGATTTGGGGGTTGAAATCCTTACCCGCCACCGCTGGCTGGGGTTTGTGGGCGCCTCGGGCCTGCGCGTGCGCGACGAGCGCGGCGGCCCGGACACAACCCGCGAGCTGGTGCTGGAACCCGCCGCCACCATTCTGGCCCTGGGTGGCGCCAGCTGGGCCAAAACCGGCTCCGACGGCGCGTGGGTGCCTTCATTGGAGCAGTTGGGCGTGGCCGTCACCCCGTTTGCGCCAGCCAACTGCGGCGCCGAAGTAGCATGGTCGGCCTTCTTTAAGGAGAAAGCGGGCCGGGCGCCGCTCAAAAACATTGCCCTGCGCGTGAACAACGGCCCGGCCCGGCGCGGCGAAATCATGCTGACCGAATACGGCTTGGAAGGCACGCCCGTATATGCCAGCACGCCCCAGCTCCGGGCCGCGCTGGCTACTGGCGGCCCAGTCACCCTGCACCTGAACCTGAAGCCCGACCTCACGCCCGATGCCCTGCTAACCAAGCTGCAACAGCGCCGGCCGGGCGCCTCCCTGCCCGATTTCCTCCGCAAAACCCTGCACCTGGGCCCGCCCGTGCCCACCCTGCTCCGGGAAGCGCAGTCCGACGTGGCCACCCTGCACGCGGAGGACCTGGCCGCGCTGCTGCTAGCCGTTCCAATTGCCATAACAGGCCTGCGACCGTTGGACGAGGCCATTTCCACGGCCGGCGGCGTCTCGTTCGCGGCCCTGGACGACCACCTGATGCTGCGGCAGCGGCCGGGAACTTTCGTGGCGGGCGAAATGCTGGACTGGGAAGCGCCTACGGGCGGCTATCTGCTACAGGGCTGCTTCAGCACCGGGGCGTGGGTGGCCAAAGGCGTACTGGCGTGGCGCAGTTAGTTGCTCGTTATATTGAGCTAATAATCAATAACTAAAGCACTATTTCCCGGCCCGGATGCGGGCAGCGGCTTGTTCGGCTTCGCGCAAAATTTGTTTAGCTTCGCTCAACAGGCGGCGGGCGGGGGTGAGCTCGTCGCGGGCAATGAGGGCGAAAAGCAGGAAGAACGACACCAGGGGCAGCACCCACCCCAGCACAAACCAGAGCCAGAATGAGCGGCCGCGGCTGTGGGCGCAGTAGCCGGTCAGAATCGGAATAAAGGAGATGGCCACCACCATCACAAAAAGCATGTCGACGAAAAGCATAGGCTTGCGTGCTTGGCGGTGGTGAGGGCTAGACCGGTAGGCGGGGTCCGGACAGGTCGAAGTTACAACTTTGTGAGGAGTAGAAGAAACGCCGCGCAAGGAAATTTGTTTAACCTTACCACTATGCCGCGCTTTTTTCCGTAGTTCGGGGCGAAGTCGCACCTGCAACAGGGCGCGGCCGTCCTTTAACTTGCCCATGTGGGAACACCAAAGTCTGTTTCGCGTCTCTGCTCAGCTCTTCGCTGAAGGTATTTTTAATTTGCTGGACCGTAACCTCCGGCCCGAGGTTTTTTTGCTCGGCTTTGCCTCCTCAAAAGAACCCGACGAACCCGGCGCTGTAATTGTCGAGCCAACTACGTTACGCTATACGCCTCTCGATTTCAGCGGCGTGAAGAGCATGGCCGCGTCTCTGGAAACGAATACCGGACCGCAGGGAATCGTGTACCACCTGCACCCCAACGACCACGACCGCGCTGCCAAACACCACTGGTACGAGCTGGTGTGCCGGGCCACCGAATCGACGCTGCAGGACCTGGCCACTACGCGCCAGGAAAACCGGCGTTCCTTTTGTGCCGTGCCTGTGAGCCTGCAGGGCTACCTCGTCACAGTGGTGCTGCAACTCTCGGCCGATTGCTACGACGGCTATTACACCCTGCCAAAATCGACCGCCGGCCGGCCCGCCAACCTGCCCCATGCGGCTATTATCGAGTTTTTGCACGACTGCAACCGCGCCCTGCGCGAGGCCGACACGGTGGACAACGACCAACCCGTGCTCGACCGCGACTACAACGAGCTGCTGCGCTCGGCGGGCCGCCGCCTGATGCTGCGCGTGGCCCCGGCTGGCACCCACGGCCTCTACGATGCCTGCAACGGCGTGGCCGCCCTGCGCCACGAGGGCGACGAGGGCGTGGGCACCATGCTGGTGAGCCGGCGCCTGCACCCGGCCATCGTGCCGGTGCTCACGCTGGAAACGCCCGTGCCCATGCGCGACCATCGCAGCATCCGCAAGCTGCTGGAGCTGAGCGAAGGGCACACGGCCCTGATTTCGGATGCCTCGCACGTCTTTGGGCTGGGCCAGCTGGTGCCCGAGTCTGATGGCCAGTACGAGCCGCTAGTCACGGTGCACTTCACTAACCATTACAGCTGGGAAATGAGCCACGCCGGCCACGTGCTGATGCGCGTGGTGAGCAACACCCCGCGCCTGCCACAAGGCCAGGTAGCGGCCGACAACTTTACCCGCACCGCCCGCATCGTTTTTCCCAACCTCTCTCTCGATAGCATCGGTTACCTCTGGGATTTGGCCCAGAAAGCCACTACGCAGCCCACCGGCACCATCCTGGTCATTAGCACCGGCGCGGCCAGGGAAGCCCAGCGCCTTACCCGGCAGTGCTTCCGGGTAGTGCCGCGCATTATGACGCCTTCCGTGCTGCGCCTCGTCACCAACATCGACGGGGCCGTGCTCGTGGAGCCCAACGGCATGTGCCATGCCATCGGAGCCATTCTCGACGGTTTGGCCACCGACAAAGGAGACTCCTCACGCGGGGCCCGATATAATTCGGCCCTCCGCTACGTGAACAGCAGCAAGTACCCCGCGCTGGCCGTGGTAGTGAGCGAAGACGGCTGGATTGATTTGTTGCCCTCTTGAGTAGAGAGGATGACGGTTTGCGAGTCTGGGTGTAAGGGTATGGGCGTACCTTTGCGGCGTGAATCACCTTCTGAAAATGGCGCTGCGTACCATGTTGGTGGCATTTGTTCCGGTCCTGGCCGCCTGCCCCTCCCCCACAACCCAGCCGCAACCGGACCCGGCCCGGGCGGCTGAAAAAGCCGTAATGGCCCGTCACGATTCGCTGATGGCGAAAATGGACCAGCTGTATTCGCTGAAAGGCAAAATAACGGCGGCCAAAGCCCCGGCCGCCGGGCCCTACCTGCGCGGCCTGGCCGCCGCCGATGCCGCCATGATGGACTGGATGCACCAGTACCGCGCCCCCGATACAACCGCCGCGCCCGCCACCCGCCTGGCCTACTTCCGGCAGCAGCAGCAGGTGCTGGCCGGCGTTAGTCAGCAATTTCGTGCAACGATAGACTCGGCTACGCTGTTTATTGGCCAACTGCCAGCAGCCGCGCCCGTTCCGGTGCCTGCCGCGCCCGCACTAACCAAATAAGTTATGCTGAAACGCCTTTTTCTGTTGCCTTTCCTGGCAGTATCGCTTCTCACGGCCTGCACCGACCCCGCTACCCGCCTGCCCATTCTGGGCGAGCGCGACGTGCGCCCCCGCGCCGATGGTGGCCCCGCCGACACGGTTTTTGCCACCGTGCCGGCTTTCAAGCTCACCAATCAATCTGGTGAAATTATTACCAACCAGACGTTTGCGGGCCAGGCTTATATCGCCGACTTTTTCTTTGCCACCTGTCCCGGCATCTGCCCCAAAATGCAGGGCGAGCTGCTTAAGGTGTACGCCAAGTACGGTCAGGACCCGCGCCTGGCGTTTCTTTCGCACACCATTGACCCCGCCCACGATACCGTTGCGGTGCTGCGTGACTACGCCGACCGGCTGGGCATGGGCAAGGCCAAAAACTGGCATTTCGCCACCACCGGCGCCAAGGGCGAGGCCAGCGCCAAGGACTCGGTATTTCTGCTGGCCAAGGCTTATTACACGGCGGCCGAACCCGACAAGCAGGCCCCCGGAGGCTTTGCCCACAACGGCACTTTCGCGCTGGTGGACGACCAGGGCCACATTCGGGGCCTATACGACAGCCTAAACCCCCAGGAAGTGGCCCGGCTGATGACCGAGCTGCCCATCCTACTGGCCGAAATTAAGGCCCGCCAACCGGCGGTGGCCCGCCGGTAGATGCGCATAGCGTTTCGACTTCTATTGGCGGGGGCGGTAATGGCCGTTACGTTGCCGGGCTGTTTCAGCAGCAATAAAAACCAAGGCGAGCGGCTGTACGTGGACCACTGTTCCAGCTGCCACGGCGGGGAGGGCCAAGGCCTTGCACGCCTGATTCCGCCCCTGGCCGGGGCCGATTACCTGGCCCTGCACCGCGCCGAACTGCCCTGCCTGTTGCGCCACGGGCAGAAAGGACCTATCGTGGTCAACGGCGTCACCTACAACTATGTGATGCCCGGCGAGAAAGGCATGAGCCCCGCACAGCTCACCAACCTGCTGAACTACATTGAGAACAGCTGGGGCAACAAGTCCAAGCCCCGCACCATCCGGGAGGTGGAGGAGCAACTGCAGAGCTGCCGCTAAGGGCATGCCAACCGCAGCGGCGGCGGGTTCCACGACACAGTGGCGAGTTGCGAAAAAAACCAACAGTTCGGCCGCTACCAGATAACGAATATTTTGGCTTGCCAAAGCCTCATCAAGCCGAATTACCCTCTTTCCAACCTTTTTTCTGCCGTAGATTGCACCCTAATTCATTCGTATTCCTAATCACGTTATGGGCCTGCTCGACTTCCTGAAAAACAAACCTGCCGACACCACGCCAGCTACTCCTACGCCGGCCACTTCCACGCCGGCGCCCAACTCCACGGCGCAGCCCGCCGGTGGCCCCCGCTACCAGGGCTCCAAATTTGTGGCGCCGCCCGAGCCGGTTGCGCCGGTGCCTACTTTCCAAATGCCGGAGCCCGAGCCCTTTCCCTTCGAGCCCGAAAACGTGTTGGAGCAGCTACTGCTATTGGCCGCTACCGATGAAAACGCTCGTCCTGCCTTCTACCAAGCCTTGCTGCAAGAGGAAGTGCTGATGATTCTGGCACCGATGGAAGGCATAAACGAAGGCGAAGTGGTGCTGGCCGAAGGCCAGGAAATCCAGTTGCAGATTTTGTCCGATGGCAAGCTGCCCATCTTTTCCTCGGTGCCCCGCCTCACCGATGGCGGCATGGACAACGGCCCCGTGAGCTACGTGCGCTTGCCCGGCCACGCGTTTTTCAACATGGTGCAGGGCCAGGACTGCGTGCTGAATCCATTTTCTCCCGCCGGCAAGCTGCTACCCAAAGACGAACTGGCCGCCCTGCTGGCCGGGCAGCTCACCGGGCCACTGTCGCCGGGGGGCGGCGATGCCCAGGTGCTGCTCAGCCAGCCCGCCGACTACCCTACCGCCGTGGCCGACGCCATTACGGAATGGGCCGCCACCCAGCCCCACATCGCGGCGGCCTACCTGGCCCAGATGCAGCTGGCCGACAACCCCGACGTGCCGCGCCTGCTGCTGGCCTTCGAGAGCAACAGCCCCGACCCCAGCTTTATGCAGGAGCTCGGTCCGGTATTGCAGGACAAAAGCAATGCCTACCAGTTTGTTGATTTGATGCTGCTGGATGTAAATTCTGAGGAAGGCGTGAATCCGTATTTCCGAACTATTGAGCCATTCTATAAGGCTGGGTAAGACCGTTAGTTCCAACAGCTTTTCTAAGAAGCTGCTTGGGCAAATACGAACGTCATGCTTTATCTGGCGTCGGCTTGTTGAAGCATCTCTATCGCGCAAGTAATTCAGTTACTATTGCGTGTAAAGATGCTTCGACAAGCCGACGCCAGATAAGGCATGACGTTCTTGTGTTTATTGCTCAGCACAGGATTTTGGCACTGCAGGCCCGTGGCTTGGCACCAACTGGCATTGCGCGCTACCTTTCAGGGATGAAACTAGCCGCAATCCTGCTCCTGGCGCCTTTTGCCGCCCTTGCCCAAAACAAACCCGGCCCGCTGCTCCCGCCTGCCGACCCGCGCATTCAGAAACTGGTCGAGCAGATTTCGGCGAAAAACCTGGAAGCGGACATCCGCAAGCTGGTTTCCTTTGGCACCCGCCACACCCTGAGCGAGACGGACAACCCCAAGCGCGGCATTGGCGCGGCCCGCAACTACGTGCGCGATGAATTCCTGAAGTACAGCAAGGCCGGCGGCGGGCGCATGATAGTGGAGATGGACACGTTCACCATCAAGCCCGACGGCCGCCGCATCAACAAGCCCGTGCTGATGGCCAACGTGCTGGCCACCCTGCCCGGCACCGACCCGAACGACACCCGCATCATTCTGGTGAGCGGCCACATCGACTCGCGCGTTTCGGACGTGATGAACGCCACCGCCGACGCGCCCGGCGCCAACGACGACGGCTCGGGCACCGTGCTGGTAATGGAGCTGGCCCGCGTGCTGGCCGGTGAGAAATTTCCCTGCACCCTCAAATTTGTGGCCGTGCAGGGCGAAGAGCAGGGCCTCTACGGCTCCGGTCACCTCGCGGCCCGCGCCAAGAAAGAAGGCTGGAACCTGATTGCCATGCTCAACAACGACATCGTGGGTAACTCGCACGGATTCGACCCGGTGATTAACGACGGCAAGCACCTACGCGTGTTCAGCGAAGGCGTGCCGGCCAACGAAACGCCCGAGCAGGCCCGCGTGCGTCGGCAGCTCAGCAGCGAGAACGACGGCATCAGCCGCCAGCTGGCGCGCTACACTCAGCGCATCGGGCAGATGTATGGCAAAGGCCACGAAGTGGTGTTGGAGTACCGCCCCGACCGGTTCCTGCGCGGCGGCGACCACACGCCCTTCAACCAGCAGGGCTTCCCCGCCGTGCGCTTCACGGAGATGAATGAGGACTACACCCACCAGCACCAGGACCTGCGCACCGAAAAGGGCCGCGCCTACGGCGACGTGATTGAGGGCGTGGACTTTGCCTACCTGCGCCGCAACGCGGGCATCAACCTGGCCACCATGGCCAGCCTGGCCCTGGCGCCCGCCGCGCCGGCCAAAGTAGAAGTCCTCACCGCCAACCTCACCAACCGCACCGAGTTGCGCTGGGAGGCGCCTGCCACCGGCGCCAAGCCCGCCAGCTACGTGGTGCTGGTGCGCGAAACCAGTTCGCCCCAGTGGCAGCAGCGCATTCCCATGACCGGCCTGACCGCCAACCTGGACATCAGCAAGGACAACTTCATTTTCGGCGTGGCCAGCGTGGACGCGGCCGGACACGAGAGCGTGCCCGTGCTGCCGGTGGTGGGGCGGTAAGTGGCCTCTTCGGTAGGGAAGCGCCTTTATGAACAAGCGCATGTGGGTTCACGCAACCATTGGGTCCACCTGCAGGTCAGATAAAAAACATCTTTCCCGCCATGCGTTACTTGCTCACTCTCGCATCTTCTGTTCTGCTGCTGTCAGCCAGCGGCTGCAAAGAATCAGCCCCCATTCCCGCGCTGAACGGTACATATACCGGCACCTTTCAGCGAGAGCCTGGCGGCGGGATGTCTCAAGTGAACTTAATTTTCTCGGCAGGCAAATGGAACGGCACCAGTAAATTCAGCAAATATCCAGCGCTGTGCTCGGGCACTTACGAAGTGACCAGCAATGACAAGATAACATTTACCAATGCCTGTGTTTGGACAGCAGAATTTGATTGGACGCTCATCCTGGGTGGTGAGTTCAATTTGAACGTAAAGGACAATACTATAGAAATTACCAAGCAAAGCGGTAGCCAGAGGGACATATACCGCCTGAGCAAATGATATCGAGCAAGTGGCCACAAGGCCTATCAATTACCGAGGCTATAACGAGTACAACAAACTCGTTATCAGCAATAAGACAAACACGAAAAGGCTCCGCTCGTAAATGAATGGAGCCTTTTCTGTCTTCTTACCGAGCGACTTATTTCTTTCCGCCGGCCGCAGCCAGCACCTCTTGGTTCAGGCGGATGTACTCGTCCCGAGCCACCACGTTTTTATCGTCCTTCAGCAGCTCCAACGACTTGTTGGCGGCGGCAATGGCTTCCTGGTTTTTGCCCTGCTTCTGCAGCAGCTTGCCGCGCCAGTAGTAGCCATTGTAGCGGGTGGGGTTGGCAGCGATGTACTCGTCGAGCCAGCCCAGGGCGGGCGTCAGGTCCTTGCCGGCGTTGAAGTAGTACTGCACGGCCATCATGTAGGGCTTCTTCTCGCCTTTCATGGCCTCCTGAATTTGGGCCAGCACAATGCGGTCGGGGTCGGCGGTGATGGGCAGCGCCACCCGGGTGCGGTCCCAGCTCAGCACCAGGTCGGCGGAGGCGGGCCGGAGGTTTTCCACGGTCAGCGACATGGTTTCCTGGAGGGTGGCCAGCTTGGTGGGCTTAGCTTTCACGCGTAGCACATCGAGGTCTGGCTTGTAGGCGTAGGTGCCCCACTGCGCGGTGTCGCGGTTCAGGACGAAGGTCCATTCCCTGGCTTCGGGAATAGCCAGCAGGGCGTAGGTGCCGGCGGGCACGGGCTGCCCCCCGATTTTAACTTCCTCACCGAAGCGCACCTTAGTCACGGTATTGGCCCCCATTCGCCACACCGTGCCGTAGGGCACCAGCTTGCCAAAAGCCTCCCGCCCCCGCAACGACGGCCGCGAGTACGTGAGGTCGATGAAGGAGGTGGAGAAATCCTGACGAATGTGAGTGGCCGGACTCAGCGGCGGAATGGTGAGTTTGGTTTGGGCCTGGGCGGCCGAAGCCAGCAGCAGGCCGGTGGCGAGCAGTACAAACACGTGTTTCATGGGTGCAAAGATGCTGAGGATGCCCTGATTGCGAAGCCCGCTTCGCCGCATTTCGAAACAAGGCTCCGTCTCAGACGTTCAGAGAGGGCGCCTGCTCCGGGCCACTAACTTTTTCGCCGCATGAAAATCCTCCTCACCGGCGCCACCGGTTACATTGGCCAGCGCCTGCTGCCGCTGCTGGCCGCCGACCACGACGTGGTATGCC
>JAYSZD010000634.1:0-3537 GCA_043738185.1 Hymenobacter sp.
ATGCAGGACCACCCGCTGGTGACCCAGGAAGTGCAGATGAAATTCAACGCCCTCACGCCGATGGGGAAGGAAGTAACCGTGCAATATTTCGTGGATACCACCAGCTACGACGAGTACCTCAATGCGAAGGAAGAACTCAATTATCGACTGGTGGAAATGGTGGAGCAGCACGGCGGCTCCTTTGCCGGTGCCCCCGGCATAGCCAGCGTTTAAGTAAGCGCGGCGCTTGGTATTTCGTGGGCGCCCCCGTAGCCGCTTGCAGCGCTCAACTGGTATAACCAAAAAGCAAAAGCGGCAACCCATTGGGTTGCCGCTTTTCTATACAACTGCTCATTACGAGTAGTGGAATCCCGAATTATGCCGTTAGCGGCCGCCCAGCAGGCCGCCCAGCAGCGAGCCCATGCCACCGCCGCCTAGCAGGCTGCCCAGGCCGCCGCCACCGGCGTTGGCCGGCTGCGAGTTGGGCCGGCCACCTAGGCCCCCAAGAATCGACATCATCGAGCCCAGGCCGCCGTTGCCAATGCCCGAGCCTTGCTGGGGCATGCCAGCCGAGGAGTTGCCGCCGCCCATCAGGCCGCCCAGCATGCCGCCGCCGAGCAAGCCGCCGAGCAAGCCGCCCAAACCGCTTTGGGAAGCACCGCCGAGCAGGCCTCCGAGGCTGCCACTGCCGCCCATGCTATCCATCAGGCCGCCGCCACCGGCGCTTTGGTTGCGGTTGCCGCCCATCACGCGGGAAATGACCATCGGTGCCACCACGCCCAGCAAGCCGGCCATGAGCGCCTGTTTGGGAATGCCAACGCTGGAGAGCTTGTCGCCAATGCCGCCAAAAAAGCTCTCTTTGGCCGGGTCTTCGGGGTTGTGAGCTACGGTTTCAGCCTGGTCTACCACGGTTTCCAGGGTTTGCTGCTGCTGGGAATTGATGCCCAGGTACTGCGACATCTTGGTAATCATGGCTTCCTCATCGTTGGCGTACGAACCATCGGCCCGGGCAAAACTGATGAGGTCCGTAACCAGCGAGAAGCGTAGGTCGCTGTTTTTGAGCAAGTCCAGGCTTTGCTGAATGCTTTGGTTGGAAGCGTCTTGTGCGGCGGCCAGCACCTGTTGCGTGGAGCCGCCCGAAAGGCCGGCCTGTTGAGCCAAGGCCTGCAAAAACTCGATTTCAGCGCCCGAGGCCTGGCGGTCGGCACTGGCCAGACTGGCAATGGCGCTCAAGTAGGCAGTTTTTTCTGCTTCGGAATAATTTTGGAGAAGGGTGGTTGCCATGAGAAAGAAAATTAGAAAAAAGACGTGTCGTGCTTAACGCAGGACATCAGAATACGTTGCTTGCCGTCCGCTGAGCGCTGGGGATTGTTTTTTGAGTAGGGCTAAGATTTTTTCTCTCCCTGAAAATGAAATTGTTGCTGCAGAATCAGGCATCTGATTCCACTATCGAGGGCAACAAAAAGTGAGAATTATTTGGCGCTTCCAAAAACACCTCCCATCTTTGCAATCCCAAACGGAAACACCCACGGGGGATTAGCTCAGCTGGTTCAGAGCATCTGCCTTACAAGCAGAGGGTCACTGGTTCGAACCCAGTATCCCCCACACTGAAAGACAGTCACTTAGCAGTAATACTAAGTGACTGTTTTATTTTCAATAACCCTTGGGAGGTTAGCTCAGTTGGTTTAGAGCGCTGCTTTCACACGGCAGAGGTCGAAGGTTCGAATCCTTTACTTCCCACCACTTCAATACAGCCGCTTCGCTTCATCGCGGGGCGGCTGTTTGCTTTTCATCAGCTTCTACTTCCCGGCCGAGATGCTGCTTCGGTTCATTGTTGGTGGGTCCGGGCAGGGAATGCCCGCTCGCCAAGGGAGCAGTTGAGCACGTTTGCTGCGTTGGTTTGCTCCTGTCTGGTAGGCCATGCTACTTCAGACTTGGGGCACTACTTCTTACCTTTGAGCAAGATTTGCATTAGTGCAGAAAGTTGATTATTTAATTCCGCCCCATCTGATTCTAGTCTTACTCGTGCTCCCAAATGCGTACTGAAACCCTACCTGTTCTGCCTGCTTTACCGGCAGATGGCGAGCGAAAAAGCGAAATCCCAACTCCAGGCAAAGTTCGGTTTTACGAACTTGACGTCGTTCGCTTTATTGCAGCCCTTGCCGTGGTGCTATTTCACTACTCCTACAATGGCTTCAAAAACGGAAAATCTCCTATTCAGTTTTCCGAAATTGATTTTATCACCCGGTACGGTTATTTGGGCGTAGAGCTTTTTTTCGTTGTAAGTGGATTCTTGATATCCCTATCCGCTGAAAATGCTACTGCAAAGAAATTTGTACTCTCGCGTATTGTTCGCCTCTATCCAATGTATTGGGTGGCTTGCACTTTGACAACTGTTATCATCATTGTTGCTGCGTCTAATTTCGTCGCGCCGACGCTACTTCAATACAGCCTGAACATGACCATGTTTCAGGAGTTCTTCGATGTTGACAATATTGATGGCGTGTATTGGACCCTAGCTTATGAGCTACAATTTTATTTCCTAATCTATTTGCTGTTGCTAACTAACCGGTTTCGGCACATTGACTTCTTTGCCGGGACTTGGATGGTGATTTCCACCCTTTTGTTGCTTGCTGGAAAATACCATATTTCTAACGCGGTTGTAGCGTGCGCTGATTTTCTCTTTTTCCCGAATTATTCTCCTTACTTCATTGCTGGCATTCTATTTTATCTGATTCATAAAAAAGGCTTCAAACTCTGGTATGGGTTGGGTTTGGCTACAACTTACTTGCTCTGCATATGGCTGGCCGTTTCTAAAAAATCACCTTTCACCACGCATTCTCCGGTAGTAATTGCCGCCGTGGTAACGCTAATTCTTGGGGGATTTCTGCTTATCTCCCTAAAAAAGCTACAGATGAAAGGCGGAAAAACCATCGCTAAAGCGGGCGTAATTACTTACCCATTGTATCTGGTTCACGCCTATATCGGCTATATTATCTTGCAAAATATCAGCGTTGGTACTTACATGAATAAATATATTTTTCTGATAGTTATGACTGTTTTCTTTGTCGTGGGCAGCTATTGGCTGAATGTCTGGATTGAAAGGCCTATGGGTACCAGGATGATGTCGTTTCTCAAATCTAGAAAGCTATTATGAGTCTTTCTGCCTGATGTTCAAAGAGCGAACAGGTGCAACATGGAGCCATTGAGCAGATGTGGATTGGGTTTCCGGGTAAAATGCGTTCTGAAGAATTCTGTGGTTGACAGACATCAGCAATCGGCTGGCCACCGTGCATTGTGAGACGCACAAATGGGTTAGTGCCGGAGCCAAATTAGCTGTGGCCTTTGATGAGTAGGCACGATTTTTTTGACTCGCTTTTGAGCGAGCATGAGGTCGGCGCCTAATTGCGCGGCATCGGAATAGACCGAACATCTCAGGCGTATAAACTTTAAAAATAGTGGCGGTGGTCTAATTCAAGGTGAATTGCTTAGATTTGGGGATGGTTTTTACGCAACATTTCTGCGCCGCTTGCGGCAGTGAACACATTCGCCGCAATG
>JAYSZD010000635.1:0-9240 GCA_043738185.1 Hymenobacter sp.
TTATTTTGTGGGTCTGTAAAATTGGTCTGGCAAAACGAATGGCATTCCCATCTGCTATTATCGTTTGTGAAAACCTTCTCGCCAAGGTGCGTTTTTTTAGTTGATTTTCGCGGCCAGTGCGGCTCGGTTCTGTACGCCCCAGGCTTGGATGGCGTCAATCACGGGTTCCAGGGAGCGGCCGGATTCTGTGAGGCTGTATTCCACGGTGGGTGGTACGGTGGGGTAGGGGCGGCGCAGCACGATGCCGTGGGCTTGTAGCAGCTTCAGTTCCTTGATGAGCATGCGAGCGGTAATGCCGGCTACGTCGCGTTCCAGGTTTTTGAAGCGCTGTGTGCCATGGTGCAGCAGGCTGTGGATGATGGCAAATTTCCACTTGCCTTCCAGCACGTCCAGTGTTTCGCGGAAGGGGCAGTCTAGTGACGGCTTTTCTTTCTTAGCGGGCATGTTTTATCTTCCTGATACTGAGCAAGAGTTACAGATGCGTTTCTAGTATACAGCGGTGTAACTACTTGCAAAAGTATACCAAAGGGCTGACCTTTGGGGGGTAACCAATCCAAAACATCTTCTTATGGCTCAATCTGTTCTGCACCGCGCCGACACCCGCGGGCACGCCAACCACGGTTGGCTCAACTCCTACCACACCTTCAGCTTTGCGGGCTACCACGACCCCGAGCGCATGCACTTCGGCGTGCTGCGCGTGCTGAACGACGATACCGTGGCCGGCGGTATGGGCTTCAACAAGCACCCGCACGACAACATGGAAATCATCTCCATCCCGCTGTCCGGCGACCTGGAGCATCAGGATACCACGGGCCGCCAAGCCATTATCCGGGAGGGCGACGTGCAGGTGATGAGCGCCGGCACGGGCCTGGCCCACAGCGAGAAAAACCACAATCGCGACCAGGAAGTGAAGTTTCTGCAAATTTGGGTGTTCCCGAAGGAGCGCAACGTGGCCCCACGCTACGCCCAGGAAAGCTTCCGGGCCGAGGACCGGCACAACAAATTCCAACAGGTGCTGTCACCTTCGCCCGACGATGCCGGCGTCTGGATTCACCAGGATGCCTGGTTTCACCTGACCGATATGGACGCCGGGGTAAGCCTGGAGTATGCCCTCAAGCTGGCCGGCAACGGCGTGTATGCCTTCGTGCTGGAAGGCGATGTGACTATCAATGGCCAGGAACTGCACCCTCGCGACGGATTCGGGCTATGGGAGGTTGATAAGCTCGCTATTGAAGCAACTGCCACGGCGCGGCTTCTGCTGATGGAAGTGCCCATGCTGGGCTGATGAAGGCACATGATAAGCCTAACGGCTGGTAGTCGTAAAATGGTACTTACCGGGCGTTTTGCCTCGTTGGAGCAACTTTTTTGGGTAGTAGGGGTATAGCAGCACATGCGCGGCTGGTCTTGGTGGTCAGCAACGGATTCTTCCTCTTTCTCTTTCACACACCTCCTGATTATGTATCCAAAATCTCAACTCCTGCGCGGCCTCGCGTTGGGTGCGGTAATGCTTGGCATGGCTGCCCCGCATGCCCAGGCTCAAACCCCTGACAAGAAAACTGCTATCAGCCTCTATGGTAGCGGCTACCAATACAAAGGCAACTACGGTTCCTATTTCTGGGACGGTAGCAACACCAACGGTGGCCCCGGTATCTCCTTCAACCGCTACCTGACCAGCGGCATCGACCTGGGCCTGGGGCTGGGCTACGTGGAGCTGAAAGGCAGCCAGCCTAGAAATGCGGCCAATAATTTCAGCACCAACGTGGTGCACGGCAATCTGGCATTCAAGTTCAAGTTGAATAACGGCTGGGCTATCAAGGAGGATGCTGTTATTCAGCCCTACTTGACAATTGCTCCCGGCCTGGCCTATTTCAGCCGGGAATCGCGGTATCGGGGTGCTAATACGGACGAAAATGCCACTAATTTCGACCTGTTTGGCGCTGCTGGTATCAATTTCCGCCTCAGCGACGGCGTTGGTCTTTTCATTCAGACCGGGCAGCACATTCCCTTTGGCGGTAACATCGACGGTGACCTGGTGCGCGACGATAACCGCATCGACGACCGTTTCCTGCAGCACACTGCCGGCCTGACTTTCGCTTTCGGGCAGATGAAGGACGAGGACAAGGACGGGGTATCTGATAAAAAAGACAAGTGCCCCGGCACCCCTGCCGGTGTGGCGGTGGACCCCAACGGTTGCCCGCTTGATAAAGACGGCGACGGCGTTCCGGACTACCAGGACAAATGCCCCGACGAGAAAGGCTTGGCCGCGCTCGAAGGCTGCCCTGACCGCGACGGCGACGGTGTGCGCGACAGCGAAGACAAATGCCCCGATACCCCCGGCAAAGCGGAACTGGGCGGTTGCCCCGACGCCGACAACGACGGTGTGATTGACCAGAACGACAAGTGCCCTAACACCCCCGCCGGTGTGTCAGTAGATGCCAATGGTTGCCCCCTCGACCGCGACGGTGACGGTGTGCCCGACTTCCAGGACCGTTGCCCCGACCGTGCCGGTCCTGCCAGCAACAAAGGCTGCCCCGAGATTAAAGCTGAGGCTAAGAAGGTTCTGAACGAAGCCACGAAGTACATCAACTTCGATTTTAATAAGGCTACTTTGAAACCTTCGTCGTACTCGAAGCTGGACCAGATGGTGCAGATTCTGAACGAGTATCCGGACTACAGCCTGAGCATTGCTGGCCACACCGACAGCAAAGGTGCCGACAACTTCAACCTAGGTCTGAGCTACGAGCGGGCCAACTCGGCCCGTGCCTACATGCTGAGCAAAGGCATTCCGTCGGAGCGCATTGAGGCCCGTGGCTACGGCGAAACCAAGCCCATCGCCGACAACGCGACGGCTGCTGGCCAGGCCCTGAACCGCCGCGTGGATTTCGACCCCTTCCTCACCGGCGAAACCAATGCCGCCGAAGCGAAGTACGGTCCAGCTCCGACCATCACGGAGATTAAGGCCGAAGGAAAGCCGGTTCCAACCCGTAAGGCGGCCTTGAAAAAGGCCCCCGTGCGCAAGGCTCCCGCACGCAAAGCCCCGGTCAAACGGAAGTAAGCCGCCCGCGCGGCAAGCGCCAAGTATGAAGAAGGCCCGCTCGATGAGAGCGGGCCTTTTTTGCGTTTGGGTGTAACTACAGCCACAGCTAAAACACCCCGTACGTCGCCGTTAAATAATATAGTCCGCCCACGCTGGGGCCGCCCAGGTACGTCACGTAGTAGTTGTTTAGCACGTTGGTGGCGCCCAGCTTGAAGCGTAGGTCGGCCTTGGGCACGGTATAGCTCAGCTGGACATCGAGGGTGTGATAGGCGGGAACCGTGCCGTTCATCAGGAAGGTTTGGGAGAAATAACCCTGCTGCCAGCGGTAGTTCAGGCCAAAGCCGAGGTGCTGGTACGCATTCTCGTTGCCGGTGCTCAGGTTGCAGGCCCAGCGTGGGGTGTTGAAGCCGTCTTCCAGACCGTCGCCGTTTTCGGTGCGGGCCAGACGGGTGTAGGTGGTATTGGCTCCCGCCAGGTAGCCGCCGGCCAGCTCGTAGCGCAGGCCGGCCGAGCCGCCGTAGTTGCACACCTGGCTTTGCGAGTTGGTCCAGAGGCGGTACCGGGCCTGCCCGGCGCGGGCGCTGAGCGTGGTGGCCACGGTGCTGAGGCTGGCCGTGCTGATGGGCGTGCCGGTGGCCGTGACCGGCACGTAGGCCTCCACCTGGGCAATGAAGTCGCGGTAGGAATTGTAGTAAAAATCTACGTCGGCTACCAGCCGGCCGCTGGGCCCAGGGGCCGCTTTGCAGCCCAGCTCCAGCGAGCGGATGTGCTCGGGCCTGAGGTAGGTGTAGGGGTTCTTCACCAGCCGGTTCTGATTTTGGGCAATGGCCTGCTGGCGCTTCTGAGCCGCAGTTTGCGCCGAGGTGTTGGCGTTGATGGCAGCCGTAACGGCCGTGTTGAAGGCGTCGATGCTGGTGCGCAGGTAGCTGTTTTCAAACACGCCGTCCGACATTACCCGCAGCCCGCCGATGCGCTTCACCTGCCCGCTGTTTACGTTGGAAAAACCCTCAAACAGACTCGGGAAGCGGTAGCCGCTCTGGTAGCTCAGGCGGAAGCTTTGCTGTTGCGTGGGCGAAAAAACGGCCGTGAAGCGCGGGTTGAACTTCACGTCGAAGTAGTCGTTTTTGTCCGCGCGCACGGTGGCCGTGAGGCGCAGCTTCTCGGCAAAAAACCGGCCGCCGGCTTGTACAAAGCCACCGGTTTTGGAGTAGGTCAGGTTGTCGGCAAGAGGGTCCTGGCCGGGCGTGGGGTTGATGAAATAGTTGCCGTCGGGCACCACGATACAGGTGCGGTGGTCGGCCCCGGCCAGCAGGTCGAGCGGGGCCGGCACGCGGGTGCCGCGGCGGCGCAGGGCCTCGGCCAGGTTCAGCTGGGTTTCGCCGTGGAGCAGGTCGGCAGTCACGCGCAGGGCCGCGCCCACGTCCCAGTTGTTGATGCGCTGAAGCGCACGCAGGCGCTGGTTGAAGGCGTCGGTGCCGGGCAGCAGGCGGCCGGCGTCGGCGGTGGTGCGGGCGGTGGCGTGGGCCTGGACCACGGGCTGGCCGGCGCCCACGGCGGCGTTCCAGGCGTCGGTGTAGTCGGCGTTCCACCGGGCATCGGGCTTGAAGCTGCGTTCCAGGTTCTCGCCCATCGAGCGCAGGTTGTAGCTCTGACCGGTGTTTTCGCGGGTGAGGTAGGCACGGGCCTGCACCACGGGTGTGGTCAGACTGAGAGCGTGCTGTTGCAGGCGGTAGCCCCGCAGTCCGAAGCGGTTCGAGCGCTGGTACACGTTGTCGAAGCCGGCCACGCGGTAGGTGTAGGCCAGCTCCGTGCCGGGCCGAAAGCGGTAGTGCAGCGCCGCATCGGCCCGCAGGCTGCGGATGGTGTAGTCCACCAAATCGCGTTCCGGGTAGCCCGTGCGGGCCACCACGTATTGCCGGCCGCCGAGCGTGAGCGTGCTGCGGTCCGACGACTCGTTGCCGTAGCTGTTGGCGGGGTCGCGGGCCGGGTTGTCGGCCCCGCGCAGGCCGGTAGTGGCGTTGCCCTGGGCAAACAGGTCGGTCTGGTCGTTGGCCACCCAATCGGCGGCGCGCAGGTAGGAGCCGTTCAGTTTGAAGGCCAGCTTGTTGGCCCGCAGCACCCTGGCGTAGCGCACGCTGGTTTCCGAATAGCGGTTTTCGGTGGGGCCGTCCGCTCCGAAGGTCTTCACATTTGGGTCGTTGAGGTGGTTGATGCCGGTCTGCTGCCGCACGCTCAGCCCTTCCGAGCTAAACGGGTTCCTGGTCCGGAAATTTGCCAGTCCGTTGATGGCGTTCAGGCCGTAGAGGGCCGAAGCCGTGCCGGGCACAATCTCCACCGCGCCAATGTCCAGTTCGCTTGGCCCCAGCACGTTGCCGATGGGCGCGCCAATGTGCGGTGCCTGGTTGTCCACCCCGTCCACGAGCTGGGCAAAGCGCACGTTGGTAGTGTTGGTGAAGCCGCGGGCATTGATGACCTTAAACCCCAGACTGGGTGTAAGCACCTGCACGCCTTTGAGGTGCTCAATGGCGTCGAAAAACGACGGCGCGGGCGTGAGCCGTAGGGCCCGCGGGTTGAGCTTCTCCACCGTCACCGGCGACTGTAAAAAACTCTCCTCGACCCTTGAGGCCGACACGACTACTTCGGTCAGGCCCACGTTTTTGCGGGTGGTATCGGGCGGGGTGCCGGTTTGGCCAGCCGCCCGCAGCGCAGCCGTCAGCAAGCCGGAAAATGCCAGCGCGCGGCCAACGCGGAGTAGGAGCAGCGTCATAGAAAACAGTCGTTATATTTGCAAAGATATAACGAATCGCAGCTCGCAGCTTATTCCTGAATTTGATTCGTTTCGGCAGCCATAAATGCCTGGAAGCGCGCTTGCAGGGCCTGGAACGCCACAATGGCTTCGTGGCCGGCGGCCGTCACCACTGCTCCGCCGCCGCGGGAGCCGCCGGTTTGGGTGGTTACCAGGGGCGTGATGGCTTGCGCGTTCATGGAGCTTACCAGGTCCCAGGCACGCTTGTAGGACATGCCCATGGCCTGGGCGGCTTTCGAGATGGAGCCCAGCGCGCCGATGTGCTCCAGCAGCTCCAGCCGGCCGATGCCCAGGAAGCGGCCGTCCTCGGTTTCGAGCCAGAGGCGGCCGTTGAGGCGGTAGGTTTTGGTGGGCAGGAGCAGCGTTTTCATGCGGCAAAGATGACGGTGGCCGGGGCGGAAAAGCAACGGCGCCCGGCGGCTGGCCACGGTTGGGCTTAGGCCGTAGCAGTATTCAGGCCCGAAATTTTCAAACCCAAATCAATCAATCAGCGCCGAAAAAAGCGGTTGGAAAATTCAGTGCCCAATGCCAAGACGTCGGGATGCGTTTCTGCCTCATGCCGATGGCGCCCAAAACTTGTACCGCCGGCCCCCGTCGCCGTTGCTACCTTTCGGACTCGGCAACTGCCGATTGTGGTCCTCTTCTCACCGCCGCGTATGAAAAAAATAGCTCTTTCCGCCAGCTTGCTGCTAGCCACCGTGGCTGGGGCGCAAGCGCAGGAGTTCCAGTACCAAACCCCGCCCAAGGCCTTGCAGGACCTGCTGCTGGCGCCGCCCACGTCGCGGGTGAGCCTGTCGTCCGATGGCCGCGTGCTGGCGCTGCTGCAAGTGCAGGATTTTCCCACCATCGCCGAGCTGGCCCAGCCCGAGCTGCGCCTGGCCGGCCTGCGCGTCAACCCCCGCACCAACGGCCAGAGCCGCGCGAGCTACGCCGTGGGCATCCGGCTCAAAACCCTGCCCAGCGGCGCCGAAATCGACGTGCAAGGCCTGCCGGCCCAGGCCCGCATCAGCAGCGTGAGCTGGTCGCCGGATAACAAGACCATGGCGTTTGCCCTCACCACGCCCGGCGCCGGCACCGACGGCCGCGTGGAGCTGTGGGTGGCCGACGTGGCCGGCGCCACCGCCCGCCGCCTGCTCGCCACGCCCCTCAACGACGCCTTCGGCAACGCCTTCGATTGGGTGTCGGACAGCAAAACCCTTGTGGCCTGCACCGTGCCCGCAGGCCGCGGCGCCGCGCCGGCGGCCGATGCCGTGCCTACCGGCCCGGCCGTGCAGGAGAGCGGCGGCGGCAAGAAAACCGCCGCCCCCACCTACCAGGATTTGCTGAAAAGCCCCGCCGATGAGCGGCAGTTTGACTACTATGCCACGTCGCAGCTGGTGAAGGTGAGCTTGGCCGACGGCGCCGTTCTGGCCCTGGGCCCGCCCGGCATTATTCAAACCGCCTCGCCCTCGCCCGATGGCAAGTACGTGCTGGTGCGCACCCGGCACCGGCCTTATGCCTATACGCTGCCCATCAGCCGGTTTCCGCAGCGCATCGACGTGCTGGACCTCGCCAGCGGCGCCCCGGTGAAAACCGTGGCCGACCTGCCGTTGGCCGACGCTGTGCCCATCGGCAATGATGCCGCGGCAACTGGCCCGCGCAACCACACCTGGCGCGCCGATGTGCCCGCCACCATCTGCTACGTGGAAGCCCAGGACGGCGGCAATCCCCGGACGAAAGCCGACATCCGCGACAAGCTGTTCACCATGGAGGCGCCGTTCACGGGCGCGCCGGAGCTGCTGGCGGCCCTGCCCATGCGCTTTGGCGGCCTGAGCTGGGGCAATAACCAGCTGGCCCTGGTGGAAGGCTACCGCTGGGCCGACCGCCACCAAACTACCTGGCAGCTAAACCCCAGCAAGCCCGCCGCGCCGCTCAGCGTGCTCTTCGACGGCTCGTCGGAGGATAAGTACAAGGACCCTGGCACGCCCTACGAGCACCGCAACGCCCAAGGCAAGTCGGTGCTGCTCACGGGCGGCACCCTGAACCAGACCCTCTACCTGATGGGCAGCGGCTCCTCGCCCGAGGGCGACCGGCCTTTTGTGGACGAGCTGGATTTAATCACCAAAAAAACCGCCCGTTGGTGGCGGTCGCAGGCGCCGGTGTACGAAGTGCCGGTGGCCATTGTCGACGCCAGCGGCAAGAAGCGCCAGCTGCTCACCCGCCGCGAGTCGCTCACCCAGTCGCCGAATTACTACCTGCGCGACGCCACCAGGAAAGACAAGCTCACGGCCGTAACCACGTTCCCGAACCCGTACGCGGCCTTTGGCGGCAGCTTTGCCAAGCAAGTGCTGAAATACAAGCGCGCCGACGGCGTAGACCTGACCGCCGACCTCTACCTGCCCCCCAACTACAAAAAGTCCGACGGTCCGCTGCCCATGCTGATGTCGGCTTACCCGCTCGAATTCAAGGATAAGAGCACGGCCGGGCAGGTCACCGGTTCGCCGTTCACCTTCACGCGCCTCAATGGCGGCTCGCCGGTATTCTGGGTTACGCAGGGCTACGCGGTGTTGGCCAACGCCAGCGTGCCGATTGTGGGCGAAGGCAGCAAAGACCCCAACGATACCTACATCGAGCAGTTGGTGAGCAGCGCCAAAGCGGCCATCGACGAAGGCGCCCGGCTGGGCGTGGTCGACGCCAAGCGCGTGGGCGTGATGGGCCACAGCTACGGCGCCTTTATGACGGCCAACCTGCTCACGCACTCCAACTTGTTCAAGGCCGGCATTGCCCGTAGCGGCGCCTACAACCGCACCCTCACGCCCTACGGCTTTCAGGGCGAAGAGCGCAACTACTGGGAGGCACCGGAGGTGTACAACGCCATGTCGCCGTTCAACTACGCCAACAAAATCAAGACGCCCATTCTGCTCATTCACGGCGAGGCCGACAACAACACCGGCACCTACCCCATTCAGAGCGAGCGGTACTACGCCGCGCTGAAAGGCCAGGGCGCCACCGCCCGATACGTGGTGCTTCCCGCCGAATCCCACGGCTACGCCGCCCGCGAAAACCTGCTCCACGTGCTCTGGGAAACCAACGCCTGGCTGGAGAAATACGTGAAAGCCCCCGCGCCGGAGCCGGTCAATTAACTCAATCCAGGGGCTGATTCTGGAAGTAATTAAAATTAAAAAAAGCCCGGACTATTTCGAACAGTTCGGGCTTTTTTTGATGAATTTATGATTGCTGTCAACCAATTGCTGTCAACTAATTTATTGCTAGCAAATGAAATTGCCCCATACACAGGGACAGGATAGCCTCAATTACGGCTTTTCCACAGCATCTCATTTATTTCACGATGATTTTAGAAACGCTGTTTCCGCTATCAGAAGTGACGTGCAAAAAGTATAATCCGGCGCGTAATTCC
>JAYSZD010000636.1:0-9234 GCA_043738185.1 Hymenobacter sp.
GCAGCTTGACTGCGCTTTTAAATTCTTTCAAAAGTGTACACAGACCGGGGAACCGCTGTATGGTAGCAGTAGTCGTGTTCTGTCATGCTTCGATTGCACTCAGCATGACAGGCCTTTGCTCACCCCTCACCGCTCACCGCAGCCGCTTGGCCGCCGCCGCCAGGGTTTCGCTGTGCTTGGCGAAGCAAAACCGAATCAGCCCGTCGTCAAACCCGTCGTGGTAGAAGGCGGATACGGGCACTACGGCCACGCCTTTTTCGCGAGCCAGGTAGTGGGCAAACGCCACGTCGCTGGCCGGCGAGAAGGCGTCGTAGCGCGCCAGCTGGAAATACCCGCCGGGCACGGGCAGCAGCTCCCAGCCCGCGCCGTCGAGCAAGGCGCGGAATTCGTCGCGCTTCTGCTCATAAAAGCTGGCCAGGCCGCGGGCGTGGGCGTCGGTGACATCGGCGGCCAGCACGTCGGCCAGGGCGTGCTGGGTGGGCGTGCTCACGGCAAACGTGACGAACTGGTGCACCCGACGCACCTCCGCCGTGAGGGCGGGCGGGGCCAGGCAGTAGCCCACTTTCCAGCCGGTGGCGTGGTAGGTTTTGCCAAAGGACGAGAGCACGAAGCTGCGTTCGCGCAATTCCGGGTGCTGGCGGGCACTCAGGCGCGTGGTGCCGTCGAACACGAGGTGCTCGTATACTTCGTCGCTCAGCACCATGGCATCGGTGCCGGAAAGTAGGCGGGCCAATTGATTCCAGTCGTCGGCCGTGAAAATGGCGCCGCTGGGGTTATGCGGCGTATTCACGATGACCAGTCGGGTGCGGGGCGATACCACCCGACGCACGGCTTCCCAGTCGGGCCGGAAGTGCGGGGCGGGCAGGCGCACGTAGCGCGGCACGCCGCCCTGCAGCCGAATGGCCGGGCCGTACAGGTCATAGGCCGGCTCAAACACCAGCACTTCATCGCCGGGACGCACCACCGCGGCCAGCACCGAGTACAGGGCTTCGGTGGCGCCGGCCGTGACGGTGATTTCGGTGGCCGGGTCGGGCGCGGGGGCATCGGCGTGCAGGCGGGCTACCTGGGTGGCAATGGCTTCGCGCAGCCGGGGCAGGCCCGGCATGGGGGCGTACTGGTGGTGGCCCGGCGTGCGGGCGTGGCGGGCCAGGGCCTCGAGCAGCTCCTGCGGCGGGTCGTAGTCGGGAAAGCCCTGGGCGAGGTTGATGGCGCCGGTTTCCTGGGCCAGCAGCGTCATTTGGGTGAAGATGCTGACACCAATATCGGGGAGTTTGGACTGAAGCAAAGCGGAAGCGGTTTGGGCAATAAGGAAGAACGCCGGCGAAGAAACGGAATATTATTTTTCGTGCAGAAATTCGTGCAGAAAGGAGGAGAATATTCCGTTCTCGAATGGCTATAAATAAATCCGAAACGTCGCGCCTTCACCCACGGTGCTGCTGACTTCGAGTCGGCCGCCGTGGTTTTTTACGATGCGATTGACCAGATACAGCCCCATTCCCGTGCCCTCAACGTGGGTGTGGAAGCGGCGAAAGAGCTGAAAGAGCTGGGGCCCAAATCGTTCCATGTCGATGCCAATGCCGTTGTCCCGCACCGTAAGCACCGGGCCGCCCGTGGCCGCATCAGGCGTGCAGCTGATGCGGATAACGGGCGGCCGGTCGGGGTCGGCGTACTTCAGCGAGTTGCTAATGAGGTTGAAAAGCAGGCTTTGCAGGTTGGGGCGCACAAAGGTGAGCACGGGGTAAGTGGCAAAGTCCAGCTCAAACGTGGCACCACTTTGCGTAACCTGGTCCTGCAGGCTGCCCATAATTTCGGCTACCAGCGGGGCCAGGGCCACGCTTTCGGCGGGCACTTCCTGTTCCTGCCGCTGCCCGCGCACAATCGCACTCAGGGCGTCAATGGTACTAAAAATCTGTCCCAGCGCCCGCTCAAAGTAGGCAATGAGCTTCACGGCGTCGGGGTCGCGGAAGTACGCCGTGCGCGTGAGCTCCTCAAAAATGCCCGCCATGTTGTTGATGGGCTGCTTGAGGTCGTGCGAAGCGGTGTATACAAAGTTGTCCAAGTCCTCGTTGGTGCGCATCAGGCGGGCATTCTGGGCTTGCAACTGCTGCTGGGCCTGCTTAAACTCGTGTACGTCGGTATTGGCGCCCACCCACACCACCACGGCCCCGGTTGCGTCGCGCAGGGCCTCGGCACGGGCCAGAAACCAGCGGTACTGGCCCTGCAGGTCGCGCCACCGGTGCTCCGCCTCAAACGACTCGCCGGTGGCAATGCTGTGCCGCCAGCGCCGCAGCGTAGTGGCCAGGTCGTCGGGATGAATGAAATACTCCCAGCCCCAGTCCTGCAGCTGCTCGAAGCTGCCGCCCGTGAAGTCATACCAGCGTTGGTTGTAGTAGCTCACGCTGCCATCGGGGCGGGAGGTCCAGGCCATTTGGGGCAGGGTTTCCAGCAGCTGCTTGAACCGGGCCTGGCTCGACAGCAGCTGTTCCTGCAGCACACGCTGCTCGTGCACGTCGGTGTTGGTGCCGTACCATTTCTCTACCTGGCCGCCGGGGGCCCTGCGCGCCTGGGCCTGGCCCAGAAACCAGCGGTACTCCCCGTCGTAGCGACGCAGGCGGAACTCTGCCTCGTAGTAGCGTTGCGTGGCGATGGCCTGGGTCCAGCGGGTCTGCATGGGGGCGTGGTCGTCGGGGTGCACGAAATCGAGCCAATGCGCGGCGCCGTTCTTTTCCATCGACTCGCCCACGTAAGCCGCTGTGCGGTGGTTGAAAAAATCCACCGTGCCGTCGGGCAGGGCCGTCCACACTTGCTGCGGAATGCTTTCGGCCTGAATGCGCAGCTCCTCCTCGCTGGCCCCAAGGCGGTTTTGCAGCTGGCGCAGCTCCGTCACGTCGGTGTTGGTGCCAAACCAGCGCTGCACGTCCCCGGTGGCCTCGTCGCGAATCGGTCGGGCCCGGCTCAGGAACCAGCGGTATTTCCCGTCGTGGCGCCGCAGGGGAAAGGTGTCTTCCCACGGCTGACCTGCCTTAATACTGGCGAGGTAACGGGCATCGATTTCTTCTATCAGGGCGGGGTCGTGTACTTGCATCCATCCCACGTTCTGCATGCTTTCTGGGGTGGTGCCCGTGTAGTCGTACCACTGCCGGTTATACCAGAAAATATGCCCCCTGGCGTCGGCTATCCAAGCCAGTTGGGAAATGTTGTCGGCGAGAGCCGCAAAGTCGGCCCGGCTGCGGGCCAGCTCTTCGGTGCGCTCGTGCAGCTCATGAATTTTGATAGTGGCTGCGCTAAAGCCCGCGAGCTTCCCATCAGCGTCCGTGTACGGTTGCGCTTTGGTTTGGAACCAGCGCATCGCACCATCGTGCCGGCGGCACCGAAACGTGGCCTGCCAGGGCTCACCGGCTGCCATGGCCGTCTGGCCCACTTCGCTCACCCGCGCCAGGTCTTCCGGCGCCAGCACACTCCACGCCTCGTCGGGTGGGCCATTGGGGTCCAGCCCCGTGTACTCATAAAAGTACGGGTTGGTATAGGTGATGTGGCCATCGGGGCTGAAGTTGAAAATGAATACCGGCACGGAGGCCGTAATGGCACGCACCTGCTCGTCGCGGCGGTGCATTTCGGCGGCCAGCTCCTCGGCCTGCCGGCGGCTGCGCACCCGCTCCGTCACATCCAGCACAAAGCTGAGCACGCTGCTGACCTGATTCTGGGCATCGCGCAGGGCTGTGTACGTCACGTCGTAGTACCGTTCGGGCCCCAACGCCAGGGCCGCATTTTGCAGGCGAATGGGGACTTCCTGGCCCGTGTAGGTTTCGCCGGTCTGGTACACGTGGTCGAGGCGCGCTATCAGGCCCTGTTCCGCTATTTCGGGCAGTGCCTGCGCCACGGTGCCGCCCAGGCGGGGGCGGTTACCCAGCAGCTTGGCATAGCTGGCATTGAAGAAGGTGTACCGGTGGTCCGGGCCTTCCAGTGTGGAAATATAAGCTGGCGTCTGCGCCAGAATCTGGCTCATCTGGCGGTCCTTGTCCTCCAGGCGGCGCTGGGCGGTGCGCAGCTCGTGCACGTCCAGCAGGTAGCCGTAGCGCTGGCGCAGCTGGCCACCGGCATTCAGCTCCGGTACCGCCTCGGTGAGAAACCAGCGGTACTGGCCGTTGGCGCCGCGCAGGCGCACTTCCACCCGCCCCAGGCGCGCGAAATTGATGCTTTGTTGAATTTCAACCTTCGCATTTTCGCGGTCGTCGGGGTGCAGGCGGTCGGCCCACTCCACGTCCACTTCCTCCCAGGGCCCGCCGGCTTTCTGGCCCGTGAAGGCGTACCACTGCGGGCTCATGTAGGTAGTAGCGCCCGTGGCATCGGTAGAAAAAGTGATGATGGGCAGCACTTCGGCCTGGCGGCGCAACTGGGTATCGGCAGCGCGGACCTTGCTCTGTAGCACCTCCGTTTCCCGGCGGGCCAGTACCTGTTGGCTCACATCGACTCCAAACGTGAGAATGCCCGTAATCCGGCCTTGGCCGTCGCGTAACGGCACGTACGAAAAGTCCAGGTACACGCGTCGGAGCTCTTGGCCATCGCCGTCCCGCACGTCCATCGGCATAGCGCGGCCCTCAAAGTTTTTGCCCGACTGATACACGCTGTCGAGTAGTTTGATGAAGCCCTGTTCCGCAACTTCAGGCAGGCACCGGGCGGCAGGCTCGCCCAAGCAGGAGCGGTGCCCCATCAGTTCGTCGTAGGCCGAATTGGTGAAGGTGAAGCGGTGGTCGGGACCGGTCACGGTCGCAATCAGGGCCGGTGCCTGGCCCAGAATCTGGCTGAGCTGCTTGTCTTTGGCTTCCAGGCGAGCCTGGGCTTCGCGCAGCTCGTGAATGTCGAGGTCGGAGCCGAACCACTGGCGGGAGCGGCCGGCTGCCTGGGCCTCGGCCAAAGGTTCGGGTATGCCCTGGCTCAAAAACCAGCGGTATTTGTCGTCGTGGCCGCGCAGGCGTAGCTCGTAGCGCCACGGCGTGCCGTTGGCCAGGGCCGTGGTGTAGTGCTGCTCCATTCGGGCCCGGTCGTCGGGGTGCACCCGCGCCTGCCATACCTGGTCCAGGTCATCGGCCGGGCTGCTGCCGGTGTAGGCATACCATTGGGGGCTGAGGTAAAGCATGGCCCCTTCCTGGTTGCTGATGAAGGTGATGGAAGGCAGGTTTTCGGTCACGCGGTGCAGGCGTTGGTCGGCGGCCTGGGCTTTGGCAATCAGGGCTTCGTTGCGGCGGCGGGCCTGCACCTGCTCGGTCACGTCGAGGCCGTAGGCGAGCACGCCCGTTTCCTCGTCGCCATACAAAGGCAAATACCCAAAGTTATTGAACTGCTCCTGCTGCTCGCCAGTGACGGGGTCCACCATCTCGGTGCGTTCTTCGTAGCCAAATACGGGCTGACCGGTGTCGCGCACCCGCCGCAGTAGCTCCCCATAGCCCTGCGCGTACACTTCCGGCAGGCTTTCGGCCACCGTACGTCCCACTGCTGCGCGGGTGCCAAGGGCCTCCCGAGCCCGTGCCGACAGAAAAGTGAACCGCAGGTCATCGCCTTCCATGGTGGTGACGGTGAGGGGCAGTTGGTCCAGAATGCGCTGGGTCCGCTGCTCCTGGGCTACCCGCAGCCGTTCGCTGCGTTGGTGCTCGTTCACATTCAGCAGGCGCAGCAGCAGAAAGCGGGGCGGGCCGCCTGCTGGCGCGGGCACGGGCTGCAGGGTGGCTTCCCAATAATCGAAAACCGCGCCCGCCCCGTCCGGCTGCGCGGCCGAAGCCCAGTCGGGCGTGAGTACCTGAGTGGTGCCCGTCTGCACGGCCAGTAGCCCGGCGGCCCACGCTTCGGGTGCGGCCAGCTGGTGGCCCGCGTCGGCCAGGGCAGTGCGCAAGGTTGCCAGAGGCTGCCCGGCCAGGTTGGCGGCTTTGCCGGGCGGGGGCAGCAGCGCGGCCATTGCCTCGTTTAGGGCCAGCGTGGTGCCATCGGGGGCCAGCGCGGCAAAAGGCGCGGGCAGCGCGGCGAATAGCAGCTCAAAATCCAGGGTGGGAAGGGCGGGAGAAAGCATAAGCAAAGAAGACGGCAAAACGCGGCCGGACGGCAACACCACGCTCTTTATTCAAAGATAGGTGGCGAGCCGGGTGCCCGGAGAATCCAACCAAAAAAAGCTCCGGCCGGTTGGGCCAGCGCTTCTATCCTGGTATCCTTCGCGGGAATTCAGAAGGCTAAAGCGGCGATTTCAGGTCCTTGACAAATGCTTTTTGCACGTGCCCGACCTTGCGCACCGAATGCGTTGGTGGTGTAGGGGTTTTCGGGGGGCAGGCAGTTTTTCATGGCGAAGCGAAGACCGAAATGGTGCCGAAAACGGTGGTTTCGGAGCAGGAACAGCCAACGACAACCGGTTTTTTGCTGCGCCGCCCAACTCAGTAAAGCCAGCACTCTGCGCAGTAAGACAAGCAAAAGCAGCGCATCAAAGTCCAGCTTCTGACGTGCCAGTAACGACTGTAAGTCCTTTATTAGGGAAACATCACCGTAAGCGCCTACGTAATTAACCGTTGGATAAAGGCCTTTGGAGTGGTTATGAATCCACTATTTTATAAAAATAAGTCCTGGCGATGTATCCCACGTTACGCATTTACCGTAGCAGGGCGCATTGTTCTTCCTTGTTGCTATGTCTTTGCAAACTTTGCCCGATGGTCCTTACGTTACCATCTCCTACGATTCCCAAAATGAATGGATTTACGCCGATTGGCACGGCAATCATGATTTAGCCAGCGTGCAACACGGCTGTCGGGAAATGCTTCAGTTGATGGTGGAACATGGTAGCAGCAAAGTGTTGAACGACAATACTTACGTAACCAACATGTGGAGCGAAGCCGCCGAATGGGGCGGTACCGAATGGTTTCCGGCCATGACGGCGGCTGGCCTGAAGTTTTTCGCCTGGATATACTCGCCCAACGTCTACAGCCGCCTATCGACCGACCTGACCCTGCAATTCATGTCCGGTACTCCGATAGTGGGCACGTTCGACGATATTGCCACGGCCCGGGAATGGCTGAGGCAGTCATAAATCCCGCTCACTGACTGGCTCCTACCGGATTTGACCGCTTTGTTTGGGTGCGTGTGACGTGCTGTGAGTCGTTTGTTTCAGCATGGAAGAAACAGCAGTTGCGGCATTTCTGCACGTGGCATCCCGCAGCCTCATGGCTAACGGACAGGAGGGATTGAGCCGGCGCGACGACTGCAACAAGGTCTAATCTGGACTGTTTGGGTGAAATGTGGGCTTATATTTCGCTCCGTGCAATCGCTCGGGTTGACCGTTCGATTTTCTGAATATTCTTTTCGCTACACTGCATTCTGCCAACGGGTTGCGCTGAAACTGCCCGGTTTCCACTGTGGCCGGGCGTTTTATGTGCCCCGCGACGATGCCCTCAAAACCAGTAAGAATTTCCCGGACCTGCGCCGCGCCACCCTTTATTGGAACCCTACGGTGCAAGTGGATGCTCTTGGTCAGGTCGAAATCCGGTTCTTTACCTCCGACGCCAAAGGTCCCTTTCAAGTCAATATCTAAGGCTTATCAGCCACCGGCCAGGGCGTACTGGGCAGCAGCACCGGGCAGGTGAAATAGTTGCTGTTTCCAGCACAAAGCGCTGACGGGAAGCAACAAAGGGGTTCTGCTTCAACTGAAGCAGAACCCCTTTGTTGCGAAAGCCAGAAAAAATCAACACTTCGCTACGGGCTGACTCGCAGGATTTTGGCCGTTGTGCGCGCGGCGTTTGAAGCTTACGCCTGCTTGGTGAGCTGCACGTTGATGAACAGCTTCACATCGTCGCCCAGCACGATGGAACCGGCTTCGGTAATAGCGCCCCAGGTGAGGCCGAACTCTTTGCGGTTGATTTTGCCGGTTACTTCGAAGCCCGCCTTGTGGTTGCCGTAAAAATCGACGGCCGAGCCGCCGAACTCGGCTTCCAGAGTCACGGGCTTGGTCACGTCCTTTATCGTGAGGTTGCCGGTCAGCTTGTAGGTGTCGTCGTCCACTTTTTCGAAGGCAGTCGAGGCGAATTTGATGTGGGGAAACTGAGCCGCGTCGAAGAATTCTTCGCTCTTCAGGTGCGCGTCGCGTTGCTCCTGATTGGTGTCCACGCTGTCAACATCGAGGGAAAACTCGACTTGGGCGTTTTCAAAAGTATCACCTTCGGACTGCATCGAACCCTGGAATTTCTTGAACGAACCCGTGACGGTAGAAATAACTAAGTGCTTGATTTTGAAATGTACTTCGGAGTGGGTAGGGTCAATTGCCCAGGACGTGGTGGCGGTGGCGGTTTCAGACATGGTGTGGGAATGATGAGGTGAAGTAAGGTGACAAAGATAATAAATGTCTGTACATTAAATGTCGATACATGAATTATTTTTTCCAAACCCTCTTCATTTCGTTCTTTGGCCCCAGCTAATGCAAACGGGGAGCAGGCCCAGCACTGTTGCCGGCAAGGCCGCCGTGCCGTTCTTAGCGCCGAGTTTCGTGAGCCGCCTTCTAAATCCGGTTGATTTCATGCGTCGTTTGTTGCTATGCGGGCTGCTGGGCCTGCCGGGGCTGGGCCGGGTGCACGCCCAAAGCCTGCCTGCTCTATCCCAAAACCCATCGTCGCTGCGCTGGCAGGAAGTGCGCACCCCGCACTTCCGGGTGATTTACAACGGCGGCCTCGACTCGACAGCCCAACGCACGGCGGCCCGGCTCGAGCAGCTGCACGGCCCCGGTGCGGTCACGCTGGGCGTGGTGCCCCGGCCCATTGGGGTGGTAATGCAGAGCCAAACCACGGTCAGCAACGGCTTTGTCACGTTTTTGCCGCGGCATGCCGAGTTTTTTACCACGCCGCAGCAAGGGCTGAGCCTGGGCACCGTGGACTGGCTCGATGGCCTGGCCGTGCACGAGTTCCGGCACGTAGGGCAGTTCGACAAAGCCCGGCAGGGCATTGGCCGGCTGCTGAACCCGCTGCTGGGCGACGGGGCCCTGGGCATCGCGGCCGTGGGCGTGCCGCAATGGTTTTTTGAGGGCGACGCTGTGGGCACCGAAACTGCCCTCACGCGCAGCGGCCGGGGCCGCATCCCCAGCTTCAACGCCGGGCTGCGGGCCAACCTGCTGGCCGGCCGCCGCTACAGCTACCAGAAAGCCGTGAACGGCTCGCTGCGCGACCAGGTGCCCGACTGGTACGTGCTGGGCTACTTTATGACGTCGTACCTGAA
>JAYSZD010000637.1:0-3530 GCA_043738185.1 Hymenobacter sp.
TGAGGGCGGCCCTGGAGGCTCGGTTGTTGGTGATTTCGGTGAAGCCGGCCACGGCTACCGGCGCCATGCCCACGCCCAGGCCCGCCGCCACGGTGGCAAAGCCGCCGCCCGGATTGTTATAGGCTTGGTTGCGCATTTTGGGGCCGTTGCCGCCGCCATACACCCGCATGTTCTGATGAAATAAGTAAGCCATTCGGATGGTCGGAATTAGGTGGCTGGCGAAGGGAAGTAGCGGGCAAGCGGGACTACCGCAGTTGCGAAGCCAGTGGACAGTTTCAGGGAGAATTAAGAATTAAAAAATTGATAATCAAGTTTTTAATTATTAATTTTTAATTCAATCTATAAAAGGCAGAGCTGCTCTACCGCACCCATTTGAAAGTGCGCTGGTAGGCGTAGGCCGCCTGCGCGTCGAAGTGCACCTGCGCCGTGATGTTGCCCAGCCGGGCCCACACCGTGAGCCGGTACACCACGCCCACCAGGCCGGCCGCCGGGTTGCCGCCGAAGTAGGCTTTGAACAGGGCCACTGCCGCCGCCGACATGTTGCTCAGCGTGAAAACGGCCGTCTGGCTGCCGCTCAGCGAGGGCATTGTTTGCACCGTGCCGCTCACCGTGCCGCCCGCGTCGGCGTAGTTGAGCGAGGCCCGGTTGGGGTCGACGCCGCCCTGGGGAATGTCGATGAAATTCATGGCCTGATACCTCGGGTTGGCCACGCCCCGGCCCTGCAGCAAGGTTCTGACCGCCAGCGTGATGTTGGCCGGCACGGCCAGAATGGTGGTCAGTTGGCACTGGGCCGAGAGAAACTGGCCGGCCTTGTCCACATATTCGGTGAGGTGGAACTGGGGCGCGCCGCTCTGCACGGCCAGCACGGGCACCGGCACGATGTAAAAAATGTCGGGCTCGTCCTGGTCCTGAAAGTACGTCCAGTCTACTCCGGCCTCGGAATAAGTGCCCTGGCTCGCTGCGTTGATGATACCGGCCATAATGGTTAAGCGGTTGGTGAAGAAAATTGCTGCCGCAGCTGGCGGGCCAGCGTGAGGACTTCGGCCGTCCAGATTATCTCCCCGGCCACGTCCGAACACAGCGGCGTGAGCAGCGGGGCGGCCACAACCGGGGGCAAAGCCCGCAGGGCGGCCAGGGCCGGCCGGAGCTCGTGGGCCCCGGCGGCCACGGCGTGCGCCAGGGCGTGGTGCCACTCGGCCGGGTGCGGGTAGTAGGGCGTGAAGTGCGACGCGCGATGCGGGGCCGCGGCCACCAGCGCGGCGGCTTGGTTTATCATGGTGCAGGCTTCGCCGTAGCCGGCCGTTTCCTTGAGGCCGGCCCAGGCCAGCAGGGCCACCACGTTGGTATTGGCGCAGCAGTCGATGGGGTTGGCCACGTTGGCCGTCGTAAACCAGGTCAGGAACACGCCTTCGGGCTGCCAGCTGTGGGCTAGGTGGTGGCGCAGGGGGCCGGTGGCCCGGTACCTCAGCAGGTAGTTTTCGGCGATGTAGGGCAGGGCTTCGGCCGGCCAGTAACCGGCCCGCACCAGCTCCAGGGCAATCACGGCCGTGTCGTCGGCATCGGGGTAGAGGGCCGTGCGCAGCCAGAACGGCGGAAATTGCGCGGGGTAGAAGGCGAACGAATAGGGGTAGACCGGGTATTTGCTCCGCAGCAGAAAAGCGTAGGCTTTGCGCCTGGCTTCGGCCAGCGCCGGCGTGGCCGGCGCGTCGGCCAGCTCGCGCAGCACCAGCCCCGATACGAAGCAGTTGCGGTCCTCCACCTCGCCGTAGGGCATGCGCACCGTGGCGAGAAAAGCCCCGCCGGGCGACTGCCGGGCACAAATTCCGGCCACCAGCGTATCGAAATCAGTCATGGCTCAGGGTCGCGCTTGGCGGACGCAGGCCAATGTGTGAGACGGCCGGCGTGCCCGGTCCCACCGTCACGCCAAACATGCCGTGGTGGGTCCAATGACCCTCGTGGGCCACGGTGGGCCCGCTCAGGTCGCGGTAGTAAGCCATGTCGACGCCACACTTGTCGAAGTAGCGCCCCAGTTTCCGGTGGGCGTGGGCATCGGCCCCAAACAGGGTTTCGGCAAAGGTGTAGAACGAGAACAGGCGCGGCGCCGGCTCTTCGGCCGGAAGCACGTAGCTGAAGCCGAAAATCGGCCCCGGCAGCTGCTGATGCAAGGGCCGTCCATACGCCAGCTGGAAGGCATCGAGGACGGTTTTGTAGCCGGCTTCCAGGCCCTGCGGCTGCATCAGCGCGGGCAGCTCCCAGGGTTTGAGCTCATCGACGCGGAAGTAGAATTCCAGCTCGCCGGTGGCCGGGTACCAGCCTATCATCTGGAGCACAATGGCCCGGCCCGGCACGCCCACCGGCCGTTGCAGGCGGGCGTTGAGGTAGGCCAGCGCGGTGGCTTGCCCGCCGGGCGGCACCTCGGCGTAGAGTTTGTAGGCCGTGTCGTGAGCCGTGTGGCGCACGCCCAGCCAGGCCCCGTAGCGCAGCCCGCCGGGGGCCTGGATTTTCGTGAGCAGCGCCAGCAGCGGGTCGTCGGCCAATCCACGGCCCAGCAGCGGTTCCACCAGCTCCCGCGCCTGCGTCAGGCGGCGGGCCGGTTCTTCCTTCGCCGGGGCCACTTCCAGCGTGTAGCGAATGCTGTCGTTGCGCGTGGTGCAGGTGAATTCGAACGGATAGCCGCCGTCGGTGAGCAGGCTGGTGCCCCAGCGCGCCGGGTCGGCCGTATCCGTAAGCAAAGGCGCGAGCAGGCGCGGCAGCGCGGCATCGAGCTGCGCCGTCGCCGCCGGAAAGTGCCGCCGCGAAATATCCAGGCCCCGCTGGGCCGGCGCTGAAAGGACCATGAGAAGGGTGGTTTTTAGTTGTCAGTTGCTGGTTGCCAGTTGCTCATTGCCATTTGCTGGCATTAGTTTAACTAACAACTGACAACCAGCAACTGACAACTAAAAAATCGAGCTAATGCACCAGGACTGCGCCGGCGGGCGTCCATTGGTGTACGCCTTGGGTGGCGGGGGTGGAAGGGGGCGTGCTGGCGTTTTTGGGCAGAGCCACCGTGCTGCCTTGCTGCGTGCCCTGGGCCAGCTTCATGCCGCCTTTGTACACGTACTCGGCCACCCAGTCAAACTCCAGGTCCGTGAAATTCAAGGGCAGGCTGGTGAGCGGGAAATGCACCGCGTATGGGAGTTTGCGGGTGGCATCCAGGGTGATGGCCTGCATCGTAATGTTCTTGGCGTAGGTGGCTTTGGTGGTTTCGCCGGCCGCCATGTCCAGGGCCAGCGTTCCGGCGGCCGTGGGCGGAGTGTAGCGCACGGCCTTGATGCGCACGTTGATGCAGGTCAGGTCCGTCCAGTCCACGATGCCGGGGTCGGCCGAAAGCATGGCGAACGTCTTCGTGGCGCTCAACGAGAAGAACACCACGCTCTGCGGGTTGAACAGGTAGGGGCCGAAGTCGTACTGGTCCATGTCGTTGGTAAGCAGCGAAGCATGAATCATGAGCGGCGAAAGCTTGGAATTGGCGAACAAATTCAGCTTCTGCT
>JAYSZD010000638.1:0-1448 GCA_043738185.1 Hymenobacter sp.
GTGCCAGTGGTGGGCGGGCGAGGCTGGGCCTCGCAATAGACCGGTTCGCCCGCCGTGTGCCGCTGGGCGGCGCCGCCGTTCCGTCAGGTGTCGTCACGAGTTACGCTCCGCTAGGTGGGAGGCCGGGTTTGGTCGCGAAGGCTTCGGTAGTTTCTGCCCTTGGCACCACCGCTTCCCAAAGCCGCAGCAGCTCCTGTTCCTCGTGCTGCCAGCTAAGCTGGGGCGCGGCGCGGGCGCAGTTGGCGGCCAGGTGCTGGTAGCGGGCGGGCTCACCGCCGGGCAGCAGGCGATTGAGGGCGGCGGCCAGAGTGGCGGGGTGCAGGTCGGCCACCAGCTCGGCTACGTCGAACTGCTCGTTGAGGGCGCGGTATTCGGGGAAATCGATGAGCACCTGCGGGATGCCGGCGTGCACGTAGTCGAAGAATTTGTTGGCCAGTGAATAATAGTAGCTCAAGCCCACGTTTTCGAGCAGCATGATGCCCACGGCGGCGTGGCGCGTGACCTCTCGCAACGCCTCCGGCAGCACAAAGCCGCGGAACTCCACCTTGCCGGAAGCCAGCAGGCCCAGCTGCCCGGCCTGGGCACGCAGCGCGGCCGAAAGGTCGCCCTCGCCGCAGATAACCAGCCGGCCCGCCACCTGCGGCATGGCCGCCAGCAGGTTTTCGAGCCCGCGCCCCACATTCAGCGCGCCCTGGTATAGAATATAGCCGGTGGGCGGCCCGGTTACGGGCAGCGGTGCTTCGGCCCCCAGGCGGCTCACGTTGCGCACCACCGCAAAGGGCCGGCCGTAGCGCAGTTCAAATACGCGTGCCAGGGCCGGGCCCACGGTGTAAGCCAGCCGGGCCCGCGGCACAGTAAAGCCCTCGACCCAGCGCCAGATGCGCTGCACGGCCGGCCGTGCCACCACCTCGGGCACTTCCGTGAACAGCTCGTGGGCATCGTACACCAGGGGCTGGCCGCCGAGCCGGGCGCGCAGCCATACGGGCAGGGCCGTGTCGAGGTCGCAGGCGCACCAGGCGGCGGCTTTTTGCGTCAGCAAATAGAAGAACAGCCGCAGGTTGTATTCCAGGTAAAACAGCTTACCCTGCTGAAACCAACCCCGCAGGCGGTGCTGCGCGTAGGGCTGAGGCGTGAGCGGAGGCGAGGACGGCCGCTGCCAGCCCACCAGCTGCACCCGGTAGCCAGCCGCCGCCAAGCTACCGCAGATGCGCTGCATGCGCTGGTCGAAGCACAAATCGGTGGTGACAGCGAACAGCAGCCGCGGAGCAGGAGGGGATGGCACGGGCAAGGAAGGCCGAACAGTCCGGGGCCGGTCGGCGTTATTTTTTGACCAAATTTACGCACGGGCTCGCCGGTCCGGGGGCTATCTTAGCCGGAAATATTCGCAGGCGTTACGCATCGGCTCATGAGTTCAATTCCGGCGGTTTCTTTACCCCAGCCCGTGGCCC
>JAYSZD010000639.1:0-3520 GCA_043738185.1 Hymenobacter sp.
CTTAAGAAGATGTCCTGACAACCAACCGGCAACGCGCAGCTGGCAATTTTTGGCCCGCCCGGCTTGGCGCTGCTATTCGCGCACCACGCGGCGAACGGCGGCCTGGCCCTGGGCATCGCGCAGGCGCAACACGTACACGCCCGGCGCCAGGGCACTCAGGTCCAGCGCGGCTTCGGCGGTGGGAGCCAGGCGCAGGGTGGTGCGCAGCAAGGTGGCGCCGACCAGGTTTTGGACCTCGGCAGCGTAAGTTCCGGCCGCTTTGGGGTCGGATAGATGCAGGCGCAGGTGACCGTCGGGGGTGGGGTTGGGGAGCACGACGAGGGCCGGCAGGGCCAACTGGGCGCGGGTAGCCAGGGGCATCACGCGCAGCTGGTAGTCCTCCACTTCGGCGTTGAGAACGTTGCCCGAGCAGGGGGGAATGGTGTTGGTGTTCACCACGCTCAGCACGCGCATGCGGGTATTGAGAGCGCCGCTGTTGGCCGGCGGCGTGAAGCTGGCCTGGTACGTGGCCGCGTTGGGTCCGCTGCTGGACACGCCATCGGCCACTAATTCATTGGCGTCAAACACGCCGTTCGTGTCCCAGTCTACCCACACGAAGGTGCGGTGCATGATGGCCAGGTTGGTGGTTACCGAAAGCGCAACCGGGCTGCCGGACGCAATGGTGATGGCCGGGTTGGTGTAGTTGGCATAGCCGCCGGGCGCGCCACCCGAGACGTTGGTGTAGGCGGGCTGGGCCGTGCTCACGCGCACGGCCGTGATGAAGAAGGGCGTGGGAAGCAACGTGCCGCCCGAGTTGTAGCCACCCGTACCGTTGGCCGCGCAGTAGTTGAGGCAGGGCAGCTGAATGCGCACGGCATTCAGGCGCGTGACGCTGGCCGTGCCGTTGGCGTTGGTGGCCGCCAGGGTCACGTTGTAGGTGCCCGCCGTGGTGTATTGGTGGCTGGGGTTTCGCGCGGTGCTGGTGCCGCCGTCGCCAAAATCCCACAGCCAGGACGTGGGCATATTAGTGGTGAGGTCGGTGAACTGCACGGGGTTTACACAGCCTCCGGCCACGTAGCTGCTCGAAAAGCTAACGAATGGCGGCAGCACGTTGGCCCGGCCCACCACGGTATAGTCCTCAATCTGGCCGCTCACCGGGCGGGTGCAGGGCCCGGGATTGTTGCCCACGGCATCGGCCACCACCCGCAGGCGCAGGCCCTGGCCGAGCACGGCGCCCGCGGGCAGGCTTATGGTGGTGCTGGCGCCGGGGCTGGCCGTGTTCAGGCTTTCAAACAGCAGCTCGGAAGTGGCAAACACACCGTTGTTGTTGGCATCGAGGTAGACCCGGATGTCGTGCGGATTGGTCCCGCCCGTGGTGATGGTCATCGGGTAGGGCACGTCCAGGGTAAGCTCCGTGCGCTGGGGGCAGGTGAAATCCTGGTAGCCGGCGCTGCCGTTGGCCGAGGAGTTCTCGATGGTATTGAGCTCGAACTTGGTGATGCCGTAGCTGGCGAAGTAGTTCACGGTTTGGGGGGCGCAGCTGGCTGCCACCGGCACCAGGCTGTCGTATACCACGCTGGTGGTAGCGCTGGTGTTGGTGCCGGCCGCATTGGTGGCCTGTAGGCTCACGCGGTAAGTGCCGGCCGTGGCGTAGCAGTGGCGGGGGTTTTGCTCGGTGCTGCTGGTGCCATCGCCAAAATCCCATAGCCAGGACGTGGGCAGGTTTTGGCTGGCATCGGTGAACTGCACGCAGCCCGTGCAGGTGAGCAGGCCGTCGGTGGTAAAGGCCGCCGCGGGCGCGCTCATATTGCTGCCTAGCGTCACGCTGTAGTCCTCGGTTTGAGAATATTGTGGGGTGGAGCAGGACGTGGGCACCACGCCATCGGCAAAGTCGGCGGCCACGCGCAGGCGCAGGCGGCTGCCCACGGTGGCGCCGGTCGGCGGCGTAATGGTGCCCGTGTGCACCAGCCGGTTGTTGGAACTGAACACCAGCTCGTTGTTGCCCGTGAAAGCGCCGTCGTTATTATAGTCAATCCAGACGCGCACATTTTCCGGCGTGCCGGCATTGGTGCGAATGCTGAGGGGGTAGCTCTGGCCCAGCAGCAGGGCGGCATTGAGAGTGCAGCTGTAGTCCCGGTAGCCCTCGCTCTGGCCAGCAGTGGTGTTGTTGATGAGCGTCGTGCCCAGCGTCACGTTCAGAATGCCCATGCCGAACGCGGCGGCCTGGGGACTGCTGGCCCGGCCCGGCGTGCAGGTGGCATCTATCGGGCAAGTAGTTTGGGCCACTGCTGCCACGGGACCGAATAAGAGCAAACCGGCCACAATGCCTGGCACTACACAAAACCAGAAACGTACGAGTGAAGCCATAGAATAATTAAATGAGAACGGGTAGAATTCAGTGGCTAAATGTACGCACGAAACGAAGATAGCGCCTCTCATAATGCCATTTTAGTGCCCGCAATGACCCCGTTTCCGATTTATTCCGGAAGGCGGTTTTTGAGTTGGCCGGGCTGCCGGCAGTGGGGCGTCTGGTCGGAGCCCGACGGCGGGCAATGCCGGCAGCCCCGGCCAACTAGGGCCGCCGGGCCGTAAGTTTGCCGCTTTCACTACGCCGGCACCCGGCTACGGGCGCCAGCAACCGTTGTTTTCAGCTTATGCCCACGCAAACAGTACTTATCACGGGCGGCACCTCGGGCATTGGCCGGGCGTGCGCGCTGGCTTTCGGCCGTGCCGGCTACCAGGTGGCCTTCACCGGGCGCGACGAGGCCCGGCTGGCCGAAACGGCCCAGGCGCTAACCGCCGCCGGCATCGCCAACCTGCCCGTGCGCGCCGATGTGGGCGACGAAGCCGCCGCCGCCCGCGCCGTCACGGAAACCGTGGCCCGGTTTGGCGGGCTTGATGTGCTCCTCAACAACGCCGGGATTTCCATGCGGGCCCGCTTTCAGGACGCCGACCTTGACGTCATCAAGCGGCTCATGCAAACAAATTTTTTCGGCACCGTTTTCACCACCAAGTTCGCGCTGCCGCACCTGCTGGCCAGCCGGGGCAGCATCGTGGGAATCAGCAGCATTGCCGGCTACCGGGGGCTGCCGGGCCGCACTGGCTACTCGGCCTCCAAGTTTGCCATGAACGGCTTCCTCGAAGCCCTGCGTACGGAGCTGCTCGACCAGGGCGTGCACGTGCTCACGGCCGCGCCCGGCTTCACCGCTTCCAACATCCGGCAGGTGGCGCTGGCCGCCAACGGTACCGCGCAAGGCGAGTCGCCGCGCGACGAAGGCACCATGATGAGCAGCGAAACCGTGGCCGACGAAATCCTGCGGGCCGTGCAGCAGCGCCGCCGTTCCCTGGTGCTTACCGGCCAGGGTAAATTCACGGTGTTCATGAATAAGCTCATGCCGGGGCTCATGGATAAGCTGGTGCTGAACCACTTCCGGAAAGAGGAAAGTGGCGTGTTGTAGCGTCGGTTTCGCACGGAGTTAAAAGGAGGTAAGGGGAGTTTCACGGAGGAGTATCGGCTCCGTGAAACTCCCCTTACCTCCTT
>JAYSZD010000640.1:0-3519 GCA_043738185.1 Hymenobacter sp.
CCGGGGCTCACGTAGGTGCCCACTGTGGCCGTGCTCAGGCCCAGCACACCGGAGAACGGGGCCCGCACGTAGGCTTTGGCCAGCGTGGCCCGCAGCGCCTGCAGGTCGGCCTGGGCCGTGAGCAGGGCGTTGTTCGACTGCTCGTATTCCTGCACGCTGATGTACTCCTTGTCCAGCAGGGCGCGCTGGCGCTTTTCCTGGTCGCGAAACAGGTTGATATTGTACTGCTGCTTCTGAATGGCGGCCTGGGCTTCATCAGCATTGATGCTGAACAGCAGCTGGCCCTTGCTCACCGACTGGCCTTCCTTGATGTTGAGACTGGTAATTTTGCCCGACAGCTCGCTTTTGATGATAACCGATTCTTCGGCCAGCACGGAGCCCGTGGCGGCTACCTGGTCGGTGAGGCTGGTGGCGGCTACCACGTACACCTGCACCGGTACCAGCTGGCCCGCACCGCCCGGCCCGCCTTTACCGCCCTTGCCTCCGGCGGCACCGCCTTTCTTCTCGCCCCCGGCAGTGCTGGGGAAATACGTCATTTTCACAAATACCAAGCCTCCAATGACCAGGGCCGCCAGCAGCCAGCCCAGCCAGGCGCGGCTTTTGGAGGGCGGGGTTTCGGGCTCGTATTCCGGCAGGGGAGGGGCCGCAGTTGGGCCGGGCGTGGTAGTTGTATCCCACTGCGGGGCAGGGGCAACGGCGGTTGTTTCAACTGACATAGGTGGCAAGAACGCGCAAGTAGCAGCGGATGTTTGAGTAGTGGCCCGGAGCCTGTACAAAGCGGTAGGAGGTGGGGCGCGGTAGCGTATATAGTGCAAATTTTGCCCGAAAGGTTGCGCCCCTTTATATAATATAGACGGAGGCCGGCATCACCCGGACCGAAACCTATCTTCGCCCCGATGAAGCCAACTGCCCAAAATGCCCCCGAGCCCCGCAATTTTTTCCAGGACGTACACGAAGTGGCCCGCCTCATTCCGGCCGGGCGGGTGAGCACCTACGGCACCATCGCGCATTACCTGGGGGCGCGGCACGGCGCCCGCACCGTGGGCTACGCCATGATGGCCGCCCACACCGCCGACCAGTACGTGCCCGCCCACCGCGTGGTGAACCGGCTGGGCCATCTTACCGGTCGCCTGCATTTTGCCACCCCCACCGCCATGCAGGAAGCCCTGGCCGCCGAAGGCGTGCGCGTGGAGGAAGAGCGGGTGGTGGACTTCGCCAAGCTGTTCTGGGACCCACAGGTGGAGCTGGGGTAGTTATGGCTACTAACCGCCGCATCACATTAAGTGCTAAGTAATTATTTGGTCTGCTGCATCTGGTTGACTTGCACTCGGCCGGCGCGGGCGGGCACTACGTATAGCCCTGGTGGCTGCATTGCGGCCGGCATGGCCACGCACTCGATGTAGACGGCCCCGTTGCGGTCGGGAGCAAAGGGCATGCACGTTGGAGCCTGGAGTACCTGCGCGGCCTCGGAAGTGGGGGCCGTAGCGGTGGGGCGTTGCAGGCAGAATATAAGCTCAGTATGCTGGTCGGGCGCGGGCAGGCTCACGTATTGTCTGGGCAGCAGGCGGGCAACCTCACGCCCATTCATCAGAAGTAGCAGGGGCTCGGTGGCCAGGTTATCGGCGCGGCGGAAGAGGTAGATTTGGCCTGCTTCAGGGTTATCGGCAGGAAAGCCGTCGCTGCTGAGGTTATCGTCTTGAAGCACGACCCGGCCCGTGGGCAGATGTACCTCATAGGTAGCAAGGCTGCCATACTGCCCGGCCCCGGCCGCCAGTGCTCCTCCAATGGCTCCTCCTGCTAATCCACCCAAAAGAGCACGGCTGCCAGACCCGGCCATGTCGATAGGGGCCTGCGCTGTGAAGGTGAGGGAACGGCCATTGGGGAACGGCAGCAGCGGATAGAGCCGCTTTTCGTGCACGATGTAGCGTGTGTGGCCGTCACTCAGGCCCCAAAGTTCGCCTAGTGGCAGTAGCTCACGAGGTTGCGAGGCACTCAAACCCAGATAAAAAGCTTCCAGCTCATCGAACTGGCCCTGCTTACCCTTCAGGCTGCGGGAAGTGGGCTTGAGCTCGAAGGGACGGGATAGGGCCGTAAGCCGGTTGGCCCGGAAATCGTCGAAGCTGCGGTACACGCCACGCTCGCTCGTGCCAGCCGTTAATACCGGGAAGGGAGGCATGCCACCCCGGCCGGCCAGGGCGTCTTCGCGGGAAAGTGGTGGGGCTGCTTCGGGGGCAGTTGCCGGTAAGGCTGCCAGCGTGCCCAGTGCCTGCGAGAGGAGCTTGCCCAGGTTGGCCGGGTGGTGCAGGGTGACATCCATGCCGCCCCGGCGCAACGACTCGGCCACCGGCAGCAACACCCGAAACGAACTGTCGGGCTGAGCCTCCAGAAATTCACCAATCACTTCTGCCTCCCCGTTTTCGGAGGTGGGCCGCACGTCTTCGCCCACCCCAATGGTTAGCAGGCGCAGCACTACGGGGCGGGTGCCGGGGCGCGGTGGTAGCTGCTGGCGGCAATAAGCGAGTACAGCGGCCGGTAACGGCTGCGTCAGCATAGCCGGGGCAGGCAGGTTGTCGAGGCCGCGCCGCACCGTACCCAGGCGCGAGCGGTCGGTGCGGGCATCGAGCACCCGTGCCACGTGCCAGGCCGAAGTAGTGGCACCGGCAACGGCCTCAGCCTTGCTGGCATCAGGCAGTGAGAAATAATAGGGTATCGGCTGAGTGCGGCCCGTAAGCGCGACCAACAGTAGACCTGTAAGCACGAGCAGCGTGGAAACGCGCGGTAATAACATCATACGGCAAGGGCATAAACAGGAAGACGGCAAAACTACGCCGGCCCCGGCTAAGCTGTATCTTTGGTGTTCCCGGAGTGTGCCGGGTGCTCTTTCATTAGGTATGAAGCACTTCTTTACTGTTCTTATTGCGGTTCTCTTCACATTGCCGGCACTGGCGCAGACCACCTTTTCCATCCGCGGGCGCGTGCTCGATAAGGTGACGGGCGAAACCCTGCCCGGTGCCACCGTGCAGGTGACGGGCAGTGGCCAGAACACTGGCAGCGGCGCCGATGCCGACGGCTCCTACAAAATCCCCAACCTGCCCGCCGGTACTTACCAGGTGCAAGCCAGCTTTATTGGCTACAAGCCGCTCACCCAAACGGTGAAAGTAGCCACCCAAAACGTGGTGGCATCTTTTTCGTTGAGTGCCGACAATGCCAGCCTGGAAGAAGTAACCGTGATAGCGGCGCAGGCCCAGGAGCGGAGCACGCCCGTGGCCTTCTCGGCCGTGAGCGAGGTGAAGCTGCGCGAAACCCTTTCCAACCGCGACCTGCCGATGATTCTCAACGAGACGCCCGGCGTGTACGCTACGCAAGGCGGCGGTGGCACCGGCGACTCGCGCATCAACGTGCGCGGCTTCGACCAGCGCAACGTGGCCGTGCTCATCAACGGCGTGCCGGTGAACGACATGGAAAACGGCCAGGTATATTGGTCAAACTGGGATTTGGGCGACGTGACCAAGTCGCTGC
>JAYSZD010000641.1:0-9205 GCA_043738185.1 Hymenobacter sp.
TCGTCGCGCAGCAGGTCGTCCTCAATCAGGGAACGAAGCTCGCCGCGCATCCACTTCAGCAAGGGCACTTCGAAGCCGTGCTTGGGCCGGTCGTAGAGCTCCACGGGCAGCTCGGAGCGGAAGGCATCCTGCACGATGCGCTTTTTCATGGTCGCGTCCACTTTGCTGCTCACGGGGAGCGAGAAGGCGAAGTCCACCACTTTATAGTCCAGAAACGGCGTCCGCACTTCCAGCGAGTTGGCCATGCTCATCAGGTCTACTTTCGTGAGCATGTCGTAGGGCAGCACCAGCTTCATGTCGGTGAGCAGCACCTCGTTGAGGTCGCCGTCGGCGTGCAAATCCTCCAGAATGTCTTTGCGGCGCTTGACTAAGGCTTTCTTGCCCACCTTGCGGCGGCTGTCCGCGCTTAGCAGACTGTTGGCGTCCTCGGCTGAGGCGAAGCTGGCCCAGTCCCAGTACCGGTCCTTCACGCCAGCCAACATGCCCCGCGAGAAGCGCTGAAATTGCCGCACCCGGTTGCCAATGAAGCTGTTGCGCGACTTGGGCAGCACGTCCCAGAGGAAACCCAGGCCGGTTACGGCTTCGGCCTTTAAGCCGCCCTGCCGCACCTTAAACTCGCCCATGTGCTTGTTGTAGCCACCGAACATTTCGTCGGCGCCGTCGCCGCTCAGGGCCACGGTTACCTGCTGGCGGGTGCGCTGGCTGAGGATGTACACGGCCAGGGCCGACGAGTCGGCAAACGGCTCGTCCAGATAAGCCAGCATGTCGTTGATGTGCTCGTAGAGGTCGTTGTTGGTGAGCGAGAAAACCGTGTGGTTGGTCTTGTGCCGGGCCGCTACCAGGTTGGCGTACTTGGTTTCGTCAAAGAACGGCTCGTCCTTGAAGCCAATGCTGAAGGTGTTGAGGTGGGGCGTGTGCCGGGAAGCCAGCGCGGCAATCACGCTGGAGTCGATGCCGCCGCTCAGGAAACAGCCCAGCGGCACGTCGGCCACGAGGCGGCGCTGCACGGCGCCGTCCATCAGCTCCACCAGCTTGTGCTGCTGCTGCTCGTAGCTGAGCTTGTTTTTGGCAACTTTTTTGGGGTCGTAGGGAATCTTATACCATGCCTTGCGCACCACTTTCCCGTCTTTTATGAAGAGGTAGTGGCCGGGCAGCAGCTTCTTCACACCCTTAAAAATGCTGGCGGGACCGGGAATGTAGTTCAGCTGCAAGTACTGGTTCAACGCCGCGAAATCGAGCTTGCGCGGCACACCCAGCGCCATCATCGATTTCATTTCCGAGGCAAAAAACAGCTGGTCTTCGTCGCGATAAATCAGCAGCGGCTTTACGCCGAACCGGTCGCGGGCAATGAAAAGGGAATTCTCCTCCTTATCAAAAATAGCCAGACCGAAAAAGCCGTTCAGCTTCTTGATAAAGCCGCGGCCTTCGGTGATGTAGAGCTGAAGAATAACCTCGGTATCGGTTTGAGAATGAAACTGACAGCCGCGCTTTATCAGCTTCTCGCGCAGCTCGCGGAAGTTGAAGATTTCCCCGTTGAACACGATGGTGTAGCGGCCCGCCGCATCGGACATGGGCTGGTTGCCATCGGCCGAAAGGTCGAGGATGGCCAGGCGGCGAAAGCCCAACCCGCACTGGTCGTACACAAAATGCCCCTCCGAATCGGGACCGCGGCGAATGATGGCATCGGTTGATGCTTGCAGGCGGTTCAGCGACTGACGACCTGTTTCCGTAAAGGCAAATACTCCAGTAATTCCACACATAGTAGCCAGCAAAAGTACGACCCCGCAACCTAAAGGCCAGCCGTGAGGTATTATCAGCAGCATAAAACAAGGGGGGATTTGTCCTGCCTTCGCCGCCTGTACGATTTTTTTGGGTCTACGGCTGCCCCGGCGCCTTTGCCCGCCCTGCATTCCTTCATTTCTCAACCACCAGCTTTCCACCTCATGGACCTTAACCAGCAATTTCAGGCCGCGGCCGACCAAGTAAACAACCTGCCCGGCGATGCCGCTGCCGCCCACATGACCGAACTTTACGGCCTCTACAAACAGGCCACCGAAGGCGACGTAAACATGAAATCCGGGGAGGTAGACCCCAACGCGGCCGACCAGGCCAACGGCCCCGCCGGCCTCTCGCAGGCCCAATGGGACTCCTGGAACCAGTTTAAGGGCGTGCCCGAAGACGAAGCCAAACGGCGCTACGTGGCCAGGACCAACGAAATTGCGGGCACCCAAGACACCGATACGCCTGCCAACGCAGTGGCCACCGACGCGGCCACCGGGGCTCCGGCCGACCAGAACACATCGGGCGGCCTGCGCGGCGACATTACGGCCGGCGCTCCTTACGGCGGCGAAGACCTACTCAAAGACCAACAGGCGAAGTAACCTTTGCACGGAATTCAGACAGATTCACGAGCACAGCCGGCCCCCACAGGGCGGGCTGTTTTGTTGTGGGCTTGCCACGGAAAGCGGCAGTGCAGTCCCCAGCAGGAAAAGCCCGCCCGGTTCCGCAGTATTATTGCCGGGCCGAACGCTTGTTCCGGGCTCACCCGCTTTTAACGCTTCCCTGCCAATGAACCGTCGTCTTTTTCTGAATCGTGGGGCACTGGCTGCCGTCACCGCCACGCTGCTGCCCGTGGTAGCTTGCCAACCAATCGCGGAAAAAGCGCCTGACACGGCAGCAGCTGGCACTCCTGCTGTCAGCGGCGCGGCCTTCGCTTTGCACGAAGCCACCGTGGCCGACTTGCAGGACCGCATGGCCAAGGGCACGGAAACCGCCCGCAGCCTGTGCGAAAAATACCTGGGCCGCATCAAGGAAGTGAACGAGCAGGGCCCCATGCTGCGCGCCGTCATCGAAACCAACCCCGATGCCCTGACCCTGGCCGACGCGCTGGACCAGGAGCGCAAAGCCGGCAAGGTGCGCGGGCCGCTGCACGGCATTCCGGTGCTCATTAAAGATAACATCGACAGCGGCGACCAGATGATGACCACGGCCGGCGCCTTGGCCTTATCCGGTCATAAGGCCAAGCAGGACGCTTTTATTGTGCAGAAGCTGCGGGCCGCCGGGGCCGTGCTCCTGGGCAAAACCAACCTGAGCGAGTGGGCCAACTTCCGCACCACGCACTCGGTGAGCGGCTGGAGCAGCCGCGGCCGCCAAAGCCGCAACCCCTACGCCCTCGACCGCAGCACCAGCGGCTCCAGCTCCGGCTCGGGCGCGGCGGTGGCTGCCAATCTGTGCGCCGTGGCCGTGGGCACCGAAACCGACGGCTCGGTGGTATCGCCGGCGGCGTGCAACGGGCTGGTGGGGCTCAAGCCCACGGTGGGCCTGCTCAGCCGCAGCGGCATTATTCCGATTTCCAGTACCCAGGACACGGCCGGCCCCATGGCCCGCACCGTGCGCGACGCCGCCCTGCTGCTCGGCGCCCTGCAAGGCCCCGACCCGACCGACCCGGCCAAACTCCCCAATCCGACCGCCGCGCCCACCGACTATACGCCGTTTCTGAAAGCCGACGCCCTCAAAGGCCAGCGCCTGGGCGTCGAAAAAACGCACCTGAGCGGCCCGCCCGCCGTTGCGGCCCTCCTCAAAGCGGCCATTGCCGTGCTCAAAGCCCAAGGCGCTACCATCGTAGAGGTTGACTTGCTCAAGCAGACCAACCCGCTGGGCGAAGCCGAATTCGACGTGCTGCTGTACGAATTCAAGGACGGTGTGAATAACTACCTGGCTTCTGCGGGCGCGGCGGTGAAAACCCTGGCCGATGTCATCGCCTTCAACACCAAGAATGAGGCGGAAGCCATGCCGTTCTTCAAGCAGGAAATCCTGGTGATGGCCGAAAACACCGACGGGCTGGCCAGCGCCAAATACAAAGCCGCCGTGCAAAAAACCGTCACGGAATCGCGCAAGGCCCTGGATGGCCTGCTGCGCGACAACCAGCTCACGGCCATCGTGGGCATCACCACCGGCCCGGCGTGGTGCATCGATTGGGTGAACGGCGACTACTCCACGGGCGTGGACTTTTCGTCGCCGGCCGCCATGGCCGGCTACCCGCACCTCACCGTGCCCATGGGGCAGGTGCTGGGGCTGCCGGTTGGGCTGTCGTTTGTGGGCCCGGCGTATCAGGAAGGGCCGTTGCTGGCGCTGGGCTATGCCTACGAGCAGGCCAGCCGCAAGCGCGAAGCCCCAAAGTTTCGGCCCACGGTGGCGTGACCTCACCCCCAGCCCCTCTCCCGCGGAGACGGGAGCCGGACGGCTACTTCGGTGTGCCGCCGTGGCTCCCGTTTCCCACGGAGAGCGGCCGGGGGTGAGGTGAACCGTTAAAAAATCTTCCCCGGATTCAGAATTCCGTGCGGGTCGAAGACGCTTTTGATGCCGCGCATCAGGTTCAGGTTGGTTTCGGCCAGGGCGATGCCGATGTAGCCTTTCTGCACCAGCCCAATGCCGTGCTCGCCGGAAATGGTGCCGCCCAGCTTCACGCAGAGCGCAAATATTTCGGAGATGGGCTGGCGCAGGCCCACGTTCCACATCTCGTCGTCGAGGTCACCGCGAATGATGTTGACGTGCAGATTGCCGTCGCCGGCGTGGCCGTAGCACACGCTCTTGAAGCCGTAGCGGGCTCCTATTTCCTTCACTCCTTCCAGCAGCGTGGGCAGCTCGGCGCGGGGTACTACGGTGTCTTCCTCCTTGTACACGGAGTTGTAGCGCACCGAATTGCCAATGTTGCGGCGGATTTTCCAGAGCTCGTCTTTCTGGGTGGCGTTGTCGGCCAGCAGGATTTCGTCCACGTCGTAGCGCTCCAGCACGCCGTACACCTGCTCGGCTTCCTTGTAAAGCTGGTCCAGGTCCTGGCCATCAAGCTCGATGAGCAGGTGGGCGGTGATGTCTGCGGGCAGCGCGAGGGGAATTTTCAGGTAGTCGGACGACCAGGCAATGGCCTCGCGCTCCATAAACTCCATGCCCGACGGGATGATGCCGGCCCGGAATACCGCCGACACCGCCTCCGCCGCCTGCGCCACCTGCCGGAAGGGCACCAGCATCAGAATGTTGTGCTGCGGATAAGGCAACAACCGGAACACCACCTTGGTAATGATGCCCAGCGTGCCTTCCGAGCCTACTACGAGCTGCGTGAGGTTGTAGCCGGTGGAGTTTTTGAGGGTATTGGCGGCGGTCCAGATAATTTCGCCGGTAGGCAGCACTACTTGTAAGTTCAGAACATAGTCGCGCGTGGTGCCGTATTTCACCGCTTTGGGACCGCCGCTGCTGTGGGCCAGGTTGCCGCCGAGCGAGCAGCTCCCTTTACTGGCCGGGTCGGGCGGATAAAACAGCCCAACTTCCTTCACCGCGTTCTGAAACGCCTCGTTCACCACGCCGGGCTCCACGGTAGCCTGCAGGTTGCGCTCGTCAATCTGCAGAATTTTATTGAGCCGCTCGGTGCTCAGCACCACGCCGTGGTGCAAAGGCAGCGCGCCGCCACTCAGGCCCGTGCCCGCCCCACGGGGCGTAACCGGCACGCGGTGCGCGTGGCACAGGCGCATAATCTGGCTGATTTCGTCGGCGTTGGCGGGGCGCAGCACCACGTCGGGCGCGTAGTGCAGGTCTTCGGTGTGGTCGCGGCCGTAGTCGGCGTAGGCGTCGGCCGTGGCCGCAAGCTCGGCCCGCTGGGCAGTGAGGACGTGTGCAGGCCCGACAATGGCCTCAAACGCAACAATTAATTCGGCAGTCAAAGCGTTAAAATTCATCGGTTGGCTAATCTGGTCCGGCCGCACAAACTATCTTTGCAGCCAATGGGGAGGGTGATAACGAAGATACTACCAGTACTGCTGGCGTTAAGTTTGCTGGCCGGCTGCCAACAGAAGCTCAACTACCGCAACGGCCAATACCGCTCGGCCCGCGAAATGGTGCGCCTCAAAAAAGAAGGCCGCTACGCCGCCACCCGGCCCACGGGCAAGGCCAAAACCATTGGCAAGGCCCCCAGCGGCACCAAAACTAAGATAGTGACCAAACGTGCCCCGCGCGCGGGCAATGCCACCGGCACCCTGGCCTCGGTGATTGACGCCGCCCGCTCCTACCAGGGCACGCCCTACCTCTACGGCGGCACCACGCGCCTGGGCCTCGACTGCTCGGGGCTGCTCCAGTTGTCCTTTGGCGAGGCGGGGGTTCGCATTCCCCGCTCCTCGAATGAGCAGGCGGTATGGGGAACGCCGGTACGCACCACCGAGCTACGGCCGGGGGATTTGGTTTTTTTCGGGGGCTCGCCGGGCAGCCGCACCATCACGCACGTGGGCATGGTGACGGTGGTAGACAATGAGGGCGTGGACTTTATCCACGCCTCAACTTCTTTGGGAGTGGTGGAAAACAGTCTGGAATCGGACTACTACCTCAGTCGTTTTATTCGGGCCGTCCGGCCCCAATTGTGAAACCAGCCTGCTACCTTTGCGGCCTAATCGGCCAACTGTGCCGAAAAAGGCAAATAGTAAAATTAGGGTAATGTCAGCCTTTCCCGCCGACCGTACCTTTGTCCCGCTTTTCACCAAGCAAACTAATTCCACCAACCTTTTTTTGTATGAATAATTTACGTTTACGCCACTTGTTTCTGTTGGCGTTGATGCTCCTCACGGCCCGGCTAGGCTGGTCTCAGGGTTCCACTACGGCGGCTATGAGCGGAGTTATCAGCGACAGTAAGGGAGAAGGCCTCCCTGGTGCCACGGTTATCGCCATTCACACGCCTACCAATACCCAGTATGTAGCGCCCACCAACTCGGATGGCCGCTTCAATATCCAGAACATGCGGGTGGGCGGTCCTTACACGGTTCGCGTCACCTTCGTGGGCTACAAGGACGTGGTTCGGGAAGGTTTGAGCCTATCGCTGGGTCAGAACGTACGTTTCGACCAGAAGCTGAACGACGCTTCCACGGAGCTGGCTGAAGTGACCGTGAGCGGCCGTCGCGACCCCATCATGAGTGCGGACCGCACCGGCGCCAGCACCACGGTGCAGCGTGAAACCATTGAGCGCCTACCCACGCTGAGCCGTTCGCTTAACGACTTCACCCGCCTAACCCCACAGGCCAATGGCCAGAGCTTTGGCGGCCGTAGCGGCGCGTTCAACAATATTACCGTTGACGGCGCCATCTTCAACAACGCATTCGGCTTGTCGTCGACCGTAGGTGGACAGGCCGGTGCCCAGCCCATTTCGCTCGACGCCATCGACCAGATTCAGGTGAGCATCGCCCCGTTCGACGTTCGTCAGGGCTCGTTTACGGGTGCCGGCATCAACGTGGTAACCCGCTCGGGCACCAATAAATTCTCGGCCTCCATCTACGATTTCTACCGCAATCAGGACCTGGTGGGCAGCAAGGTGAAGGATGTTGACTCGGATTTCCCGAAATTCAACCTCAATAACATCGGTTTCCGTATAGGGGGGCCAATCATTAAGGACAAGCTGTTTTTCTTCCTCAACGGCGAATCGGAGCGTCGCAACTCACCTCCCGGCGGCAACTTCACTGCAAACCGCGGAACCACGCCGCCCGAAGCTGGCGGTACGGTATCGAACGCTTCGGCCACAGAGTTGGATTTTCTCAGCGGCTTTTTACAGGAACAGTACGGTTACAACGCCGGTCCCTATGAGAACTACGACCTGCGCGCCAACAGCGACAAGATAACCGCCCGGCTCGACTGGAACATCACGGATAATCACCGCTTTAACATCAAATACAACTACCTGAAGTCGTTGGCCGACATTTCACCCAGTACCTCGGGTGCCATCGCAGGACAGCGTTCGCAAACGCAGTTTGGTTTGCCCTTCCTCTCATCGTACTATACGATTAACAACAACCTGAACTCCGTAATTGCGGAACTGAACAGCACGCTCGGCGGGGGCAAGTTCTCGAACAACCTGACCGCCGGTTATTCGGCTTTCCGCGACTTCCGCGAAAGCAGCGGGGGAATTTTCCCACTGGTCGACATCGGCACTTCGCAGGGCCTGAGCGCGCCCACAACGCGCGTGAACGCAACTAACTCCCTCACCTCGTTTGGCTATGAGCCTTTCTCGGCCTTTAACGTGCTGAATTCGGACGTCTTTCAGGTTGGCGATAACTTCACGGCTTACCTCGGTCAGCACAACGTGACGTTGGGCACCTACAACGAGTTCTATAAATTCCGCAACGGTTTCGCCCCCAATTATTACGGCAACTACTCGTTTAACTCGCTGGAAGATTTCTACGCCTCAGCCGGTTTCAACTACAACCGCCCGAATGCTGATAACAATAACACCCCCTCGGTTACGCCGCTCAGCGGTCCCCGCCCTGGCCCCCAGCGCTACAACCTGCAGTACTCGGCCGCGCCCGGTGGCGCGTTCCCTTTCGCCGACATTACGGCGGCCCAGTTGGGCCTTTACGTGCAGGATGAATGGTCGCCCCGCAGCAACCTGCGCGTGACCCTGGGTCTGCGGGCCGACTTGCCTTTCCTGACCTCCGATTTGGCACAAAACACCAATGCGGCCCAGCTTACTTTCCGCGATGGGGTGAAGCTGAACACCGGCAATGTCCCGAACAAATCGGTTCTATTCTCGCCCCGGGTTGGTTTCAACTGGGACGTGAACGACGACCGCAAGACCCAACTGCGCGGTGGTACGGGCATCTTCACCGGCCGCGTGCCTTTCGTGTGGCTCTCCAACCAAGCCAGCAACAACGGTGTCCTGTTTGGCTCCTACAGCTTGAACGGCTCATCTACCTCCAACCCTTCCACTATTACTCCGCAAAACCCAACCGGTACTCCTTCGCAGTTTGACCCTAACGTGGATGCCTACCGCCCGCAGAGTGCTGCTGCCAACACGCGCTATAACCTGGCCGTAACGGACGAAAACTTCAAGTTCCCGCAGGTATGGCGCACCAACCTGGCCGTTGACCAGGAGTTGCCCGGTGGCGTAATTGCCACGCTCGAAGGCTTCTTCACTAAGGACGTGAACGCGGTGTACCACCAAAACGTAAACCTGCCCGGCTCGGAAGGTGAGCCAGTGAACCGTTCGAGCGGTGCCGATACCCGCCCCATCTTCTACACGCTCAACTCGCCCTTGGTTGTAACCAATGGCCTGGCCCGCACTACGGCCAACAACCAAATCTACTCGGGCCAGGGCGGCGCCAGCGCCACCAACCCCGACATCACGGACGCCATCCTGATGAAGAACACCAACAAAGGCTACTCCTACGCCCTGACCGGC
>JAYSZD010000642.1:0-3511 GCA_043738185.1 Hymenobacter sp.
AGCAGGGTAATGGATTTGATGTCATGATACATTCTCGACCGCTTCTTGTCGAAAATCATATCCTCCTTTATTTCCATCTCATACAAGTCCTTAGGACGGTACTCATTACCAATCGGGGCTGCGGGGGGAGGTGGCGCAACGGCCACCGTCTCCATAATCACTTTGCCCTTCCGGTCCTTCATCGGCTTGCCATTGGCACCCAATTTTGGTTGGCGAACTGTTTTGGCGGCAGTACTCTTCGCACCTGCTTTCGGGGCTGGCGCGCCCCAGCCATCGTCGCCGCCGCCATTCAAATCCTTCTCGCTGAAACCAGCCGCCTTTTCCTCATCGGTCAGCTTTATTGCCTCATCCAGGTAAGACGAATTGCCTCGTACTTCCTGCGAGCTAAAGGTAGAAGTCAGTGAGTCGTTCTTGTAAGCTTGCAACTCCCCACGCTTCACCGCATCCAGAATGATGCGCGTGATTTCCTTGCCCTCGGAGAACATGGGCTTATTCTGCTTTTCGCGCAGGTCTACCTGGCGCCAGATGCTCTTGCGAAACATTTGGTCGGAAGGCGGAATCGGCCGGTGCGAACCGGTGCTGCTCGCCGTAGTGGCTTGCTCCTGGGCCGAAGCAGTGAGCGACAGCGATAAGCCCGCCGCGATAGCGGCCAAGGTGTGGATGGATTTCATAACAGGCAAAAGCAGATTTACTTTAAGATGGTTCGCTAACGTAGCCGAAGCCGATATTATTATAACAGCGGCACGTTGAACTGTTTGGATACGTTCACCGACTCCACATTACCCTGGAAGTTCAAGCGCTGCACGCCTTTCACCTCAATGTAGATGCGGTCGCCTTCACGGTAAGCATTCACGATATCGCTCAAGTTAGCTTCAGGGCCGTTGATGGTGCGCGGGGGCAGCGCCGGCCGACGGCCGCGAACCAGCGTCACCTCGTAGCTCGACACACGGAACTTGGCATCATCGGGGAGGAAGGTGGCGAAACCAGCGTCCGGAATTGCACGCAACGTCATCGAGCGCACGGCAGTGCCGGGAGTACCCTGCTTCTCATTCACTGGGCGGCCACCCACGTAGCATTCGATGGTAGGCTTGGGGATTGGGCGTACCTGGAAAGTTTGCGAGCCAATGGCATTGCCAGAGCTGCTCACGTTCAGGGTCACTTCTTTCGAATTAGGGACCAGCGTTACGTCACCTACTTTGCTGCCGGCTATCACCGAAGCACCAGAAGCCGAGAAACTGGGCTTGTATTGCGCCCCAAGGGCCGGTACTGATACGCTCAGCTTGTTGCCGCACTTGAAATACAGGGCCTGCACCGAAGCTGACTGAATCTGCATTACCGGCTTGGTAATGGTGTAAGGTACTTTCACGGTGAAGGTAGTATCCCGGCCGTTCTGGTTGAAACGAATAGTACCCGTCCACGAGGCTTTCGCGTTACCAGAAGCATCAAATGCACCGGGCCGAGCGGTAAATTCCACTTTGCCTTTGCCATCCGGACCAACCGACAGCGGGCCACCATTCAGGGTCATACGTGGGCTGATACTGGTAGCCGAGGCCGTCAGAAATAATTCAGCTTTATACTTAGTGCCAGCTGCGACCGTATTTGACTCGGCGCTGGCGAAAGCGCCGATTTTATCAAATACGATGGTCTTAGCACCTACTTTTTCTGCTTGTACCCGCAGGGCTTCGGCTTCTAATTCCAGAATTTCAGTTTCCTTTTGCGAGATGGTCGCCAAAGCGGCCACTACCGGCGTATTCTCGAAGTTAAGCTCGGCAAAATTCTTGCTGCGCTGGTCTTTGGTAACGCGGGGGTCTTCTTTCCCATCGAGTGCCAAAGGAGTAGCCTCGACCACGAACTGCTTCATGTAAGTTACATACTCATTCAGCTTGGGCTGCATGGTGGCATAGGCGATACCATTCTTCTTGCCGCCGAGCATGGTGATGGCTACTTTGTCCTCGCCACTCATGTTTTTCATGTCGGCAGCGGTGTTTTCCGTAGCTTTCAGGAGGTCCTGGCGCACACCACGCAGGTAGGAAATCAAGTCCTTGGTTTTCTGGCGAATTTCCTCGCTTTGAACCAGCACGGCTTTATCGCGGGCCTGGTTCTGGTTTTTCACCACTGCCGCCTGAATGCCCTTTACCGTACCGTCGGCAGCTGCTGAGGTCTTGTCATTAACGCTTAGCAAGCTGTCGTCGATGAATTTGAACTTTAGCAGAATTGCTGAGTTCACTTGAAGCGCCAGAAGGGCCGTTAGCACGAGGTACATCATGCCAATCATCTTCTGCCGCGGGGTTTCTTTTCCGCCTGCCATTATCTGTTTCCGCTAAAGTTGGATGGAGAACTGCGCTGTGCTGCTTAGCAACTAGCCTTGGGCCGGCGCCCGCATGGCGTTCAGCATGTTGCCGTACACCCGATTGAGCGACGTGAGGTTGCCCGTCAGGTCAGCTACCTGCTGCTGGAACTGCTCGGTGTCTTTGCCGGCCTGGGTCATGTTGTTCATGGCTTGGCTGAGCGTACCATAGAACTGGTTCATGGACTTGAGGTGCGTGTTGGCATCCTGCAACTCCATTTCGTACACTGCATTCAGCGCGCCCAGGTTTTTGGTCACGTTCTGCACCTGCATATGGTACTCCTTGGCATCGGAAGTAGCATTCGACATAGCCGAAATGGCTTCTACCGTATTGCCGTAAGCGACGTTGATTTTGTCCAGCGAATCGGCCGCCGTGCGCACTTTCTTAGTGTACTCGTCAGTAACGTTAGCAGCCTCGCCCAACTGCGACATTTGCGAAGTAGTAGCGCTGAGACGGTTTAGTCCCTGGCCCAGATTGGTAAGAGCTTCGGGAGTAACGTTGGCATTTTTCAGCATGTCATCCAGCTTCATCGTCAGGCCCTTGCTATTGCTGGCCTCCAACGAATTATTACCAGTCGATGGGTCGTAGCCTTCATTGAGTTCGGGGTAAACCAAAGACCAGTCATGCTCTTTCGACTGGGGCTGGAATGCGCTCAGGAAGAAGATAACCGCCTCGGTACCAAGGCCCACAATCAGCATTTCATCAGCCCCTTTCCAGTGCTCGATTTTAAACAATGCGCCGACGATTACAACGGCTGCACCGATACCATAAATTTTGGGCATCAGTACATCATAGAGAAAACTTCCTTTAGCTGCCATGAGAATTTAACTTTGAAAGGGATTGGTGAAGGTGTTGCGGAGAGGGTGATTCAACAATGGCTGAAGCCAATAAACAGGATTAGTTAAGGGAGTTGTTGCTGCCCATGCCGATTTGAATCATGGAGCAACGGAAGCCGATGTAGGAACGAGCCGAGTCCTGGTATTCAAAATTGCGGGTGCCCGTTTCGAGGAAGTAAGCAATGTCCTTCCACGAACCGCCCCGAACCACTTTACGAGGCTCGTTATCATCCGGATTGGTGGGGTTCAAATCCCAAACCACCGGTACCGAAGCTTCCATGTAAGCATCATCGCACCACTCCGAAACGTTGCCAGCCATGTCATAGA
>JAYSZD010000643.1:0-3510 GCA_043738185.1 Hymenobacter sp.
TCAGCCGCCGGTAGGGCAAAGGGAGTGAGGGGACGGGACATACGACCCCAACTCTAAGCCCACTCGTTTTGTTGCCTAATTCGCTTGACGCAGCACTAGTGGCTTAGGAAGCAAACCCATTTAAAGGGGCTGTTGTCGCAGTAATTTAAGGAGCAATTTGTAGAGGTCTTCGTAGCGATGGTTAAAGCGAAATTCGGACTCTTTCAGGTGCAGCAGAAAGGTGTGCTTGGGTACGCCCTTGAACGGTTGGAGGCGGGCTTTAGCGAAGCTCCAAAAGGACTCGATGCCGTTGCTGTGCGAGGCGCCCTGCACGAACTCGTCCTGGCCGTGGCGGACGCGGAAATGCCGGTCGAAGCCTACGTCCACCAGCCCGTCGTAGCCGCGCCAGCCGTCGGTGTTGACCATGGCCGCCACGTCAATTTTGCCGCGAATAATGGCCTGCAAGGTCTTTTTCGAGCAGTCGGGCACGATTTCGGTGTACACCTGCCCGCCGCGTTTGAACAGGCCGAAGACGATGGTTTTGCCGCTGGCCCCGCGGCCCCGTTTGCCGCGCACCCGGCGCGGGCCGAAGTAGCTTTCGTCGAGTTCGACGGCCCCGTCCAGCCCGGCCGGCACCGGGCACCAGGTCTGCAACCGGCGCCGCAAGCGCAGGTACAAATCATTGACCGAGCGCACGCTCAGGCCCGTGAGCCGAGCCGCGTCCGAGGCCGTCAAGTCCAAGGCAAAAAGCCGCAGCAAGTAGCGAAATTTGACCTCGGAGAGTTTGCTGCACTTATAGTAGCGGTTAGCGGGTTGCATAACAGGAAGTTATGCCCCTTTTTTTGATTTTTGCTTCCTAAGACCCTAAACTATTAATTTTTCCTAACTAATACCTGTGCTCTGTGCAGCTACTTTATTGGGACATTAGCATTTCGTTTTTTACCTTCAAAAAGCTCACTTACAGCAGGCATTTCACCGACCACACCGCCTTCGAGACCATCTAGTTAAAACTTCGCGTGCTTGTTTCGTTTTTTTATTTGGTTTTGGCTAGAAACTGCTCGTCGCTAAAGTACTGGGTCAGCGGGGCAACCCGATTTTCCAGCCAGAATTAGCTGAAACTGGGCTTTAGTTTAAACATCTTATTCACCAGTAAGCAGTGGTTTGTTACGATTCCATTCGCCATTGGCAACACTGAATCACAGCCAAATACCCGTAAAAAGAGTACCCCTGCATGGAGCCGCCCTTTTTGTGAACAATTGTTTGGGGTTCTTAAAATGCCGCGTTCTCGGGGCAGTGCGGGAAGAAAATTACGTCGCGGATGCTGCTCATGCCAGCTACGGATAAAACCAAGCGTTCAAAGAACAAGCCGAAGCGGCGGGGGGCGAGGCACCAAGTCCAAGCTTATCGTGGCACTGTCCTTGCCATGAGAGCAGCATCACCCCATTCCTTTTAGCTCAATCACTCATGAAAAGCCTTCTTATCGCCCTGCGCTTTGCTGTTATAGCACTCGTGGCACTGGCGGCGGCACCAGCCGCTCAAGCCCAGGTCAATATCAACATTAACCCGCCGAGCTGGGGCCCGACCGTACCGCAGGGCCGGCAGTATTACTTCATTCCCGAAACTAACGGCTTCTACGACGTGCCGGCCCGCCAGCACGTCGTGCGGCGTGATGGCCGTTGGATTCGCACCCGCAACCTATCGGGCTACAACACCGCCAATTTTCGCCCCGTAGTAGTCGATTACGTAGGAGCTCAGCCTTGGTCGCGCTACAACGAGTACCAAGGCAAATACGGCAAGAAGCGCAACCCTAGTAACGGTGGCTTGCCTCCTGGCCAAGCCAAAAAGGTGTACCGCCAAGGCTACAATAACGGCCGGAGCGATGCCCGCCGCCGCTACGACAACGGCAGTGTCCGGGACCGCGACGATGATGACGATAAGTATAAAGGCAAAGGCAAAGGCAAAAAGGACAAAGACTAGCTTGCCCCACGCCCACTAGCAATAAAAAAGGCGACCCTACACGGGGCCGCCTTTTTTATTGCTAGTGGGCTAAAACGCTGCGTTCTTGGGGTAGCGCGGGAAGGGAATCACGTCGCGGATGTTGCTCATGCCCGTCACGAACAGCACCAGGCGCTCGAAGCCCAGGCCGAAGCCGGCGTGCGGCGCGGTGCCGAAGCGGCGGGTGTCGAGGTACCAGTCCAGCTCGTCGGTGGGCACATGCATTTCGGCCATGCGGGTGGTGAGCTTTTCGTAGTTCTCTTCGCGCTGCGAGCCGCCAATGATTTCGCCGATGCCGGGAAACAGCACGTCCATGGCGCGCACGGTGCGGCCGTCCTCATCCAGCTTCATGTAGAACGCCTTGATTTCCTTGGGGTAGTTGGTGAGAATAACGGGCTTTTGGAAGTGCTTTTCCACCAGGTACCGCTCGTGCTCGCTCTGCAGGTCGGTACCCCAATCCACGGGGAATTCGAATTTCTGCTTGGCCGATTTCAGGATTTCCACGGCCTCGGTGTAGGTGAGGCGCTGGAAGGCGTTGTCGACCACGAAGTGCAGGCGACCCAGCAATTCCTTGTCGTACTGCTCGTTGAGGAAGGCCAGGTCGTCGGCGCAGTGCTCCAGAGCGTACTTCACCAGGCTTTGGAGGAAATCTTCGGCCAGGTCCATATTTTCCTCCAGCTCGTTGAAGGCCACTTCGGGCTCAATCATCCAGAACTCGGCCAGGTGGCGGGCGGTGTTGGAGTTCTCAGCCCGGAAAGTGGGGCCGAAGGTGTAGATGCTGCCCAGCGCCATGGCGGCCAGCTCGCCTTCGAGCTGGCCCGACACGGTGAGGTTGGTTTGCTTGCCGAAAAAGTCCTCGGTGTAGTCTACAGAGCCATCGTCGGCCAGCGGCGGCTTATCGGCCGACAGCGTGGTAACGCGGAACATCTGGCCCGCGCCCTCGGCATCGGAACCGGTGATGATGGGCGTGTGAACGTAGAAGAAGCCGTTTTTATTGAAGTAGTCGTGGATGGCGAAGGCCAGGGCGTGGCGCACGCGCAGCACCGCGCCAAACGTGTTGGTGCGGGGGCGCAAGTGGGCAATTTCGCGCAGGTGCTCCAGCGAGGTGGCCTTCTTTTGCAGCGGATACGCCTCGGGGTCCGATTTGCCGAGCACCGTGATTTCGGCGGCCTGTACTTCCACGGTCTGGCCCTTGCCCTGCGAGGCCACCAGCTTGCCCCGGATGGCTACGCAGCAGCCCGTGGTGACGTCTTTCAGGTCTTCCTCGGGGAATTTTTCGGCATCAGCCACCACCTGAATGTTGTGGAGAATGGAGCCGTCGTTGACGGCAATGAACTGCACGTATTTGTTGCCGCGGCGGGTGCGAACCCAACCTTTGACGAGGACTTCGCGGTCGAGCTCCTGGCTGGCCAGAAGTTCTTTGACGGTGGACCGTTTGAGGGACATAACTTGCGGGGAAGCGGGTGAAGGGGCAAAGGTAGAACCGTAGCGTGGACTCTGCGAGTCCGCGCGTAGCAGGATTGGCTTGAACGACAC
>JAYSZD010000644.1:0-3500 GCA_043738185.1 Hymenobacter sp.
AGTACCCTGCAGCTTATCCTGATGGGCTACCTCGACCCGAATTCGGACCGGGCGCGGAAGCACCTGGAAGCGTTGGAAAAAGAGCTGAGAACGGCCGAAGGGTTATTTTACCGCTACCGGCACGCCGATGATTTTGGCACTCCGGAGACCACCTTCCTCATTTGCTCGTTCTGGTACGTGGAAGCGTTGGCCGTGGTGGGCCGTACCGATGACGCCATCCGTGAGTTTGAAAAGCTCATCGGCTATACCAACCACCTGGGCTTGCTCAGTGAGGACGTGGATGCCAAAACAGGTTCGCAATGGGGCAATTTCCCGCAGGCCTACAGCCATGTCGGGCTCATGAACGCGGCCTACCGCATTGCCAAGAAGCTGGACCAACCGGGCTTCGTATAAGCTCTTACAAAGCATCCACAAAAAAACAGCCCTTGCCGCAACTTGCGCCAAGGGCTGTTTTTTTGTGGAAATAAGAGGCTCGGCAGGCTTACAGAGCTGATGTTGAATCAGGACCTGGCGCCAGCTCTACGCAGCTACAATAGCTGGCGCAGCAGGTTGCGGACTTCGGTGGTGCCGGCTACGCGGAAGCGGGCCAGCGACCGGGGCGCGTTGCCCACTTTCACCGTGTAAGCTGCGGGGGGCAGGGCCCGGAAGGTGTCTTCATCGGTCCGGTCGTCGCCGAGAGCCAGGATAAAGTCGGGTTCGTGCATGCTCACCCACCGGGCGGCTGCCGTGCCTTTGTGGATGCCTGCAGTTTTAATCTCGACCACTTTGTTGCCCTCCAGTACCTGCAAATCGGTGTTTGAAGCCATGAACGTGAGGTGGCTCATCATCTCGCGGGCGCGGCCGGCGGCTAGCTCAGCATCGGCGCGGCGGAAGTGCCAGACCAGGGAGAAGTCTTTTTCTTCGATGAAGGAGCCCGTGGTGCGGTTCACGTACAAGTCTAGCACGGGGCGGATATCTCGCTTCCAGTCGGCGCGCAGCTCCTGAAACAGCGTCCATTCCTGGCCGGCCCGGCGCAACCATACGCCGTGCTCGGCGATGAAATCGAGCGGCAAATGCCCAAGCCAGCTTTCCAGCGTCGCCCGGTCGCGCCCGCTGATGATAACCACCTGATTATTGGGATTGTCGGTGAGGGCGCGTAACAACAGGCGCAGCTCCTGGTCGGGCTGGGCACGCTGGGGGTTGTTGTGGAAAGGCGTGAGGGTGCCGTCGTAATCCAGCAGCAAAAGCCGGCGCTTGGCTCCTTGGTACTCGCTCACCAGCCGTTGCGTTACCTTGGGCGTGAGCATGGTGGTGGCCAGGGTGAGCTGCTGCTCCTTGGCATATTGCAGGCGGTCCAGAAACAGCTTGGTCCAGGAAAAAACATCGTATTGCTGCACCAGGGCCTGCATGTTGGCCATGCGGGTAATCTGTTCGTCCTCAGGCATTATCAAGGCCTCATGCAGGGCCTCCACCAGCTGTCCCGTATCGGTGGGGTTGATGATGAGGGCGTCGGAAAGCTCACGGGCGGCCCCGGCCCGCTCGCTCAGGATAAGCACACCGCGCTGGTCGGTTTTGCTGGCCACGAACTCCTTGGCCACCAGGTTCATGCCGTCGCGCATGGGCGTCACCAAGGCTACTTCGGCCATCTTGTAGAGAGCAGCCAGCTCCTCCAGCGGAAACGAGCGGTAGAAGTAGTGCACCGGATTCCAGCTAATGGTGCGGTACTGGGCATTTATGCGGCCCACCAGCTCATCAATTTCCTCCTTGAGGGACGCATACTGCGCCACCTGGTCGCGTGAGGGCACCACGACCATGAGCAGGCTCACCTGGCCGCGCCATTCCGGGTAGCGCTGGAGCAGTAAATCGAAGGCCCGCAGCCGTTGGGCGATGCCTTTGGTGTAGTCGAGCCGGTCGATGGAAAGGATGACGCGCACTTCGCGCAGGGCCTCGCGGTATTCCCGCACGTGGTTCTGGGCCTGCGGTGATACCGCCGCCTCGGCATAGCGGGCGTAGTCGATGCCCATGGGAAAGGCATCCACCAACACCGTTCGCGTGGCGGTTTCCACCTGGCCGTTCTGGCTGGGCAGGCCCAGCAGCTGCGACACCGCGCTCAGGAAGTGGCGCATGTCGCCGAAGGTGTGGAAGCCGATGAGGTCGGCGCCGAGCACGCCGCGCAGCAGCTCCTCGCGCCAGGGCAGCACCCGAAACAGCTCGTGCGACGGAAACGGAATGTGCAGGAAAAAGCCAATCGTGGCATTGGGCCGGGCCTGGCGCAGCATCTCGGGCAGCAGCAGCAGCTGGTAGTCGTGCACCCAAATGGTATCGTTGGGGCCGGTCTGGGCCAGCACGGCCTGACAAAACTTCTCGTTCACCGCCTTGTAGGCTTCCCAGAGGACGTCGTCGTAAAGGGCAAGCTGGGCAAAGTAGTGGAAGGTGGGCCAAAGCGTGCCGTTGCTGAAGCCCTCGTAATAGTCCCGGATTTCAGCCTCGGTGAGAAAGACCGGGGCCATGCTGTCCTCGGCCAGTTGCTGCCGCACGTATTCTTCCTCCGACTCATCCTGCACGTAGAGGCCCGGCCAACCCACCCACAGGTTGCCGTCGGCCCGGTAAATAGAGCCCAGGCCGGTAGCCAGACCGCCCTCACTGGGCTGGAAAGTGAGGTTGTCCTCGGTACGTTGGATTTTTATGGGCAGGCGGTTGGAAACAATTATAGTTCTAGGCATAGCACGCGGTGCGGTTGGTTAATCCAGCGGTTTACGGCAAAAAAATCCATTTAACCGGGTTTTAGTTTTAGCAGATTCCCGCTGTTTGGGCTCAAGAAGTACTCAAAAGTGTGGTTTTAAGTCATTAGACAAGCTCATCGGAGTTTTGAATTATTAGTTTTAAATCTATATAGATACTTCTGATACTAACACGAAAAAGCCCCGACCTGGCAAGGTCGGGGCTAAACTTAGCATTTGCCCCACGTAGGGCGGCAGAGTTCGTGTCTCAATAGCAACCAGGCTGTTAGTTGCTGGTTGTCATGTGTCAGGCCGGTAGTTATAAATCAATAACGACTGACTCTTGCCCGTTTAAAACGACTGTACGATGCTATTGTGCAGGGTGCGGGGCGTCCAGTAGCCGCTGGCGATGATGCGGCGGATGGTGAAAAGCGGGTCGTTCTGGTCGCGTTTCTCAGCCAGGCTGAAGGCCGCTACGAAGCCGCGGGACTTAAGCTCCGGAAACGCCTGGGGGTTCCAGAGGCCGAAGGGATAGGCGAAGTAGCTGATTTTCTTGCCTGTAATTTCCTCCAGCGTCTTGGTAGGCTTCTCAATCTGCGTGACCCAATCCTGGCCCTGGTATTTCTTTACGTTGTGGTGGTCCCAGGTGTGCGAGCCGATGACGTTGCCCTCGTCGGAAAGCTGTTTGATGTGCGCCTTGGTCATGTAGCGCGGGCGGCCGATGCTCACCGTCATCACAAAGTACACGCCCTTAAAGCCGTACTGCTCCAGCGTGGGGCGGGCCACCGTGAACTGGTCGAG
>JAYSZD010000645.1:0-1438 GCA_043738185.1 Hymenobacter sp.
CTAGTGCTGCGTCAAGCGAATTCAGCAACAAAATAAGGGGCTTAGCGTTGGGGCTATATGTCCCGTCCCATTACTCCCTTTGCCCTGCCGGCGGCTGACCAAGCGGCCCTTGAAAACTTTACACGCACCGGTCGTCGCCCCGTGCGGGCCGTGCGCCGCGCGCAGGCCCTGCTAACCCTAGCCACCGGTATCGGCCAGCAGGCCGCTGGTCAGGCCGTTGGCCTCAGCCGCCAGGCCGTCAGTAAGGTGCGCCGCCGCTACGAAGAAGCCGGCTGGCAAGCAGCCCTGGCCGAGGCCCCACGTAGCGGCGGGCCGCGCCGCTTTGATGGCCCGCAACGCGCGGCGCTCACGGCATTGGCCTGCACGCCGGCCCCGGTGGGTCACAGCCGCTGGACCCTGCGCCTGCTGGCCGATAAAGCGGTGGAATTGTGTCTAGTGGACACCATTTCGCACGAAACGGTGAGCCAGGTGCTCAAAAAAACGAGTTGCAGCCCCACCGCCAGCAGCAGTGGTGCCTGGGGGCAGTGAACGCGGCTTTTGTGGCCCGGATGGAGGACGTGCTGGCCGTCTACGAGCGGCCCATCGACCCGCTTTTCCCGTGGTCTGCTTCGATGAGCGGCCTTGCGTGCTCCACGGCCAGCCCGTCGAGCCCCTGCCGCCGGTGCCCGCCCAGCCCGCCGTGGGCGAACAACCGGCCAAAGCCGGGCGGCCCCGGCGCGAGAGCAGCACCTACGTGCGCCAGGGTACGGCCTGTTTGCTGGCCGCTTTTGAGCCGGGTACCGGCCAGCGCCTAGTCGAGGTCTCGGCCCGGCGCACCGGGGCCGACTACTGCCGCTTTCTGCAGGCCCTGGCTGCCCATTACCCCCAAGCCGAGAAAATCGTGCTCGTGCAGGACAACCTCAATACCCACACCGACGCCGTGTTTTACCAGCACCTGCCCGCGGCGCAGGCACGCGCCCTGGCCGCCCGCTTCGAGGTGCACTATACGCCCAAAAATGCCTCCTGGCTCAACATGGTCGAACTCGAACTCTCGGCCATCGCCCGCCAGTGCCTGCACCAGCGCATCCCCACCCTCGAGGAACTCACGGCCCACGTCGCCGCTTGCGTGGCCGAGCGGAATGCGGCCCGGGCCACGGTCAAATGGCAATTCACCCTGGAAAAAGCCCGTGTTAAACTCGACCGCCACTATCAGAAGATTAGGGCAACTAACTTGCCTGACTAAGCACTAGTTAATTGAGGATATTATTCCCGACGTCTTCTGATGCCGACGAGCTTGATTGGCCAAGACCTTTGAAAAGCTGCAGGCGGTGCGTTTTAGCAATAGCTTGTTGCTGATTTTGCGGCACTTCCGCTTCGGCCGCAAACGTGGGCCAGCTCGCTACTGTGTCGACAACCTGCTGGATTATCTCCCGGGGCTTTTTTATCTGCACGTTCTTGG
>JAYSZD010000646.1:0-9147 GCA_043738185.1 Hymenobacter sp.
AGCAGGCGGCCGTTGCGGGTGGCGCCGGCTTTGGGGTTGCGCTTGCTCCAGCCAAAAAGCTCGGCCCCGCGGGCGTAGCACTCTTTCAGCGACTTGCTCGACCACGGGTTGCCGTTGGTGGGGTCCTTGTCGGCGTGGTTGAGCAGGCGAATCTGAATGGGGTCGATGTTGAGCTTGTAGGCCAAGTCATCCATCAGGCTTTCCAGTGCGAAAGAGCCGGGCGCCTCGCCGGGCGCGCGGGTGAAAGTCGACGTCATCACATTGCCCCGCGCCAGCTGGTAGCTGGCCTCGAAGTTGGGGCAGTCGTAGAGCATGTTGATGATTTTGCTGTTCGACTCGGCGTAGTTATCCCAGGGCGACGTGGTGGACGTTTTCTCGTGGATGAGGGTCGTGAGCTTGCCTTCCCTGGTGGCGCCCAGCGTGAGGGTTTGGGTCTGGTCTTCGCGGTGGCCCATGCTGGTGAATTGCTGCTTGCGGGTCAGCGACAGCTTCACCGGCCGGCCTACGCCCTTGGCTGCCAGTACGGTGAGCACGGTGTGTGGCCAGCACGAGCCTTTGCAGCCAAAACCGCCGCCCAGGTACTTCGTGATAACGCGCACCTGGTCCTGCGGCAGGCCCAGCATGGTGGCCAGAGATTTTTGGGTGCGCGTCACGCCCTGGGTTGACTCGTATACCGTGAGGCGGTCGGGGGCTTCCCACACGGCCGTGGTGGCGCCGGGCTCCATGGGGTTGTGATGGTTGATGGCGTGCGTGTACACGCCCGTCAGCTGCACCGGAGCTGTGGCCAGGGCGGCGCGGGCGTCGCCGCGACGGGTTTTGCCGTCGGTTTTGCCGTCCTGGATTTTCGCCGGGTCAAAAATCTTGGCCTTCGGGTCGGTGTAGGCCGCGATTGGCTGCTCGGTGAGGTAAGTGACACGCACCAAATCAGCGGCGTGGGTGGCGCGCTCAAACGTATCGGCCACGACCACGGCCACGGGCTGCCCGGCGTAGTGAATAACATCCGACGTGAGCGGCATGAAGCCCATGGGCGCGCCGATGGCTTTTTTGCCGTCCGCGTCATTGGGCGTTACGGCCAGCTTCGGAATGTTGAGGTGGGTGTAAATGGCCAGCACGCCGGGCTGTTTGGCCGCAACGCTGGTATCGATACTTTGAATTTTGCCCTTGGCGATGTCGCTGGTTTTGAGCACGCCGTAGGTGAGGCCGGGAATGGGGTATTCGGCCGAATATTTGGCCCGGCCCATCACCTTATCGCGCCCGTCGACGCGGTTCAGCGGTTTGCCCACCACGTTGGGAGTGGGCGAGGTTTCGAAAAAGGAAGGTTCGGTTTCCATGAGTAATAGGGGCCGTAGGGTTAATTTCGCACGGAGTAAAAGGGAGGAAAAAGGGGTTTCACCGAGTTGGGAAACCGCAGTGGCTTAGGCCGCCGTCAGTTCTGTAAGGGCGCGTACCAGCGTGCTCTGGGCCAACTCCACTTTGAAGCGGTTGTGCTCGCGGGGCTGGGCTTCGCGCAGGGCGGCAGCGGCGGCGGCCCGGAACGTAGCTTCCGTGGCCGGCGCGCCGGTGAGGACTTTTTCGGCTTCGCTGGAGCGCCAGGGCTTGGTGCCCACACCGCCCAGCGCCACGCGGGCCGACCGAATCTGGCCGCCCTGCACGTCGAGCCCCACGGCGGCCGAGGCCAGCGCGTAGGCGTAGGAAGTTCGCTCGCGCACTTTCAAATACACCGACTTGCGGGTGTGGGCCGCCGTGGGCACCGTCACCGACACGATGAGTTCGCCGGGTTCCAGCACGGTTTCGCGCTGGGGCGTGTTGCCGGGCACGAGATGAAAGTCGACCAGCGGCACGCGGCGCTGTTTGCCTTTGGCGTTTTCGAGGAGCAGCACGGCGTCCAGCGCTACCAGGGCCACAGCCAAGTCGCCGGGAAAGGTAGCGATGCAGTCCTTGCTGCCGCCCAGAATGGCCAGGCCGCGGTTTTCGCCTTCCTGGGCCGGGCAGCCGGAACCGGGCTGGCGCTTGTTGCACGGAAAGGCTGTGTCACGGAAATAGCCGCAGCGGGTACGCTGCAACAAGTTGCCGCCGATGCTGGCCATGTTGCGCAGCTGCGGCGAAGCAGCTAGCAGCAGCGACTGCGAAATCACCGGGTATTGCTGCATCACGAGCGGGTTTTCGCCCACGTCGCTCATGCGCTCCAGCGCCCCGATGCGCAGGCCGTCGGCGGTTTGCTCAATGCCTTTAAAGGCCAGCATATTGATGTCCACCAGTTGGTCGTGGGTTTCCACGTTCAGCTTCATCAGGTCGAGCAGGGTGGTGCCGCCGGCGATGAAAGCCGCCTGCTGGTTGTCGCGTACGGCGCTGGTGGCTTCCTTGGGCTGCGTGGCCTGGAGGTAGGAAAAATTATTCATGGCTAAGACTTAAAACCGCTTTTTTCGACCTGCCGAATGGCTGCCACGATGTTGGGGTAGGCACCGCAGCGGCAGAGGTTGCCGCTCATCCACTCGCGCACGTCGCCGTCGGTTTTGGCGTGGCCTTCGCTCAGGCAGGCCACGCCCGACATGAGTTGGCCGGGCGTGCAATAGCCGCACTGGAAGCCGTCGTGCTCGATGAAGGCGGCTTGCAGTGGGTGCAGCTCTTCGCCCTTGGCCAAGCCCTCCACGGTGGTGATTGCCTTGCCCTGGTTCATCACGGCCAGGGTCAGGCAACTGTTGATGCGGCGGCCGTCGACGAGCACCGTGCAGGCGCCGCACTGGCCGTGGTCGCAGCCTTTTTTGGAGCCCGTGAGGTCGAGCTTCTCGCGCAGGGCGTCGAGCAATGTCACCCGCGGCTCGGCGCTGATGGTGCGCACGGCGCCGTTCACTTTGAGCCGCATTTCCGTCACGCCTTCCACCTTTTTGGAGATGGCCGTGAGGCGCTCGGCCTGACTGATGAGCGGCGGGGCCAGGGCCAGGCCCAGAAAGCCGGTGGCTTGCTTAATAAACGAGCGGCGGCCGTCGCTGGGTACCGAGCCATCGGGGAGGGCAGCCGAATCGGGCGGAAAGTTGTCAGTCATGGCAAAAGAAGTCAGAGGTGGGTTGCTAACCGCGGAGCACGGGCAATGGTTGAGTTACACCAGCACCAGCAATAGAGCGCGCTCACGTTAAACCTAACGTGCTATTACGTTCCGGCGGCTATTCAAAGTTGCCACTCCCCCTAATTATGTACGTTTCCAGCTGGTAATGGCTCAGTCGCAGCGCACGTAGGGCCGCATTTTTTCCCAGTCCTCGGTTTTGAGAATGGGAATCTGCTTCAAATCCTCCACCTGCTTGTAGGGGCCGTGCTGCTGCCGGTACGCCACAATGAGACGGGCCCGCGGCTTGCCGATGTAAGGATGTAGGTACAGCTCATCGAAGGAGGCGGTATTCACGTTCACCAGCTTCGGCGCAAATCCCGCCACTACGAAGGTGTATTTTTTGAGGCTGTCGCGCAAATCAGGCGCATCGCGCAGCACAAATACCTCGTCCAGTTGGTCTTCGCGCAAGTAGCCGCCCAGTTGGTTGCGGTAGCGTACCACCCACTTGGCGCGCCCGGCGCCAATGCCGCGAATCTGCATCAGCTGCGTGGTATCGGCGGTATTGAGGTCGAAGGGCTGGAGGTTGCGGGGCTTGCTCGGGAACTTGCCGGGCGTGGTGGCGAACGGCAGAAACTGGCCATCGGAGCCGGGCCGGTTGGCGGCGTAGTCGCGTTTGGGCGCCTCGTCGGGCAGCTGCATAAAGGGGGCCAGCCGCTGATAGACGGAGTCGTCTAGGCCGTACATCTTCTTCACCTGGGCTTTGGCTTTGAAGCCACCGGCAGCCTGGCGGTATTTCACAAGGCGGGCGGCCACAAAATGTGGGACGCCGCGCGCCTCCCAGCCTTCGGCAGTGAGGGAGTTGGGGTCAAAGAGCGCCAGCCTCACCTGAGCGACTTTGGGGTAGTGCGAGGTGCCGGACGCATATTTTTCAAATTTCCGTTTGGGAAAGCGACTTGCAAAGCCCTGCTCGGCCGTGCGATGCTCCTTGAGTTGCGCGGCCAGCTCACTGAGGGCTTTTTGGTCGGCGGCAGGTAGGTACACGGGGGCGGCGGGGCGCAGCAAAATGGGCGCCACAATGGCCACCAGCATCAGGGTCAGCAGCCCCACCATGCCCTTGGCCTCGCCCCGCGAGTAGCCCATGTGGCGCCGTATCCAGCGCATCGGCCCGGAGTTTTCCCACGACCAGCGGGGCCGTGGTGGGGGGGGCGTAGCAGCCATGGGCAAGGGCTCCAGCCGGGGGCTGGCAATTGGTAGAACGGATTACTGACGTGGGTAAAAGAACCAGGCACGAGGTTCTTACTGCCGGAAGCAAGTATAGCCAAAAACCCTGACAATGAGCCCGTGCCAGCTGCAAACCTGCCCGGCGCTTACTTACCGGCGCAGCCAAGTTACGCCCGATGCCTTGGCGCCCCTGGTGGGGGCAGGCTGATTGGCTTTCAGCAGCGAGCGGGCCGCCGCGGGCTGGGTTTTTACGGCTACCCATTCGCTTATTTTCTTCAGTGCCTCGGGCGAGAAGGTGGGCTGCTGCACGCCATTCACCAGTGGCCACTGCGCGGGCGCGGGTTGAAACAAGTGGTTGACGCCGTCGAGGCGGTAAGCTGTTACGTTGTTCAGCCCCCGGCGCAGCGGCGTCATATTGCGTTTGGCCGATACCTGCAAATCGGTCGTGCCGTTGAGCAGCAGTACAGGGCAATCTACTTTGTTTAGCTGGCTAAGAGGATTAAAATCAAAGAAATAGCGCGACCACGGCGAGGTGAGCTGCACCGCCCGGGCGTTGGCCATGGCCACCGTGATGCCCGTGTTGGAGCTGTTGAGGACCGTGGCCACCTTGGCGCGGGCCAGCTCATTGTTCGGGTTCTCCCGCACGATGGCCACCAGGCGCTGGTAGGCATCCTGCGCGGCCTTCACCTCAGCGGCATCGGACCCAATCAGGCGCATGATTTCGCCCTGCTGGCGCAGCAGCACGTCGAAACCCGGCTGGCCGTAGCCAGCCAGCGAAACCACAAAGCTGGGCGCCTGGCGTCCGGCCATGGCCGCCAGCAGGGCCACGTTGCCGCCCTCGCCGTGGCCCAGCAGGCCCACGCGCTGGGCGGCAATGAGCGGGCGCTTGCGCAAAAAGGCCACTGCCGCAGCGGCATCCGTCACAAAATCGGCGGTGGTGGCGCTGGCGTAGGTGCCGCTGGACTGGCCCACGCCCCGGTCATCGAAGCGGAGCACCGCGATGCCGTGGCGGGTGAGGTAGTCGGCGAGCTGGCCAAACATATGGTAGCCGCTCACTTCTACCTCCCGGCTCTGCGGGCCCAGGTCGGAGACCAGCGCCACGGCCGGGAAAGGACCTTCGCCGGCGGGTACCGTGAGCGTGCCGCCCAAGTGCTGCTTCGACGAGGGGTTCTGGAAACTGACCTGGGTGACGCGGTAGGGCGGAGCGGGGCGGAACGGAGCCGCGGCTTTCGACTGCACGGTGGCGGCCCGCTCCAGCAGCATGGGCGCTTTCACGCCGGGCTGCGTCCAGGTGCCGCTCAGCTTGTCGCCGCCTTCCAGCACCTTGCCCACGAAGCTGCTGCCGGCCTGCTCAATGCGCAGCGTAATGTCGTTGCCCTTCAGGTCCACTTCCACGGGCATGCGACTGATGCGCTGCTGGGGTGCGTCGAGGGCGGCGTAGTAGGTGCCGTTGGTGAGGGGGACAATGGTGATGACGACGGTGATTTGGCCGCCCAGTAATTTCAGCGGGCCTTTCCACTGGCCGTTGAGCGGGCCGGTGAGTTTGGCAGCGGCGGCGGGCCGGGCCGGAGCCTTGGGTTTGGCAGAAGGGGCTGGGTTGGTCGGCAGCTTTTTTTTGATGGGCGTGGGCGCTGGCTTCCGCGTTTGGGCATTGCCAGGCAATTGGGCCAGCAGTGTAAGAAATAAAAAGGTAACAGATAAAAAATTTATCATGGAATCAGTCTATATAAAACACGCTAAAGTCGATTCAGCCAGAAACAAGTGCTGAAAAGTACAACAAACGTAAGAAAACGAAGTGAATCCGCAGGCTTATCAGTACATGTTTAAAAAGGCAAGGCGCCCACCTTTCGAGTGGGCGCTTGCCGGGGTTGAATCAGCGTGAAAAAACGTCTTATCTTTTGGTGTGTTGCGTTATCCAGTCGCCAATCAGCTGGAGCGCGGCCGGTGCAACCGTCTCCGCTATGGTGCCATACTCATCGGTGCCGCCAGTCATGGCCGTTTGAAACAAATGGTTGAGACCCGGCAGCTCTTTCACGGTCACGTCGCGGTTGCCCCCGGTTTTGAGGATGGCCGCCGTGGCCGCTAGGTTGGGCTTGGCAATCACCTGAATATCCTTGCTGCCGCCCAGGGCCAATACCGGGCAGCGCACTTTTACCAGGGTTTGGGCCGGGCGGTCGGCCAGGAGCTGGCGGTAGTTGGGCGCCGTCATACTGGCCAGTTGCGGCGCCAGTTGGGCGGCGGCCTGGGGGTTGCCCGTGGGGTTGTACAGCGCCAGCAGTTGCGCGGTAGCTTGGGTGTTGTCGGCGGTTTTCTGGATAATCTGAGTCATGGCGCGCTGCACTTTTTCGGTGGTGGCCAGCTGGGTCGGGTCCGTGGTCAGCAAGCGGGCGGCGGCCACCGACTGCTGCACCAGCATCTCATCGCCGGGCAGGGCCGGTGAGGCCAGCAGCACCAGAAAGTCGGGGCCATTGGCTTGGATGGCCGCGCCAATGGCGGCCGTGCCGCCCTGGCTGTGCCCCACCAGGCCCACTTGGTTTTTGCGGATGCCCGGCTGGGCGCGCAGCCACGCCAGCGCGGCCTGGGCATCGGCGGTGTAGTCGGCGCTGGTGGTGCCGGCCAGCGTGCCGCCGCTCTGGCCCACGCCCCGGTCATCGAAGCGCAGCACGGCAATGCCCTGGCGGGTGAGGTAGTCGGCCAGCACGGCGAAAGGCTTGTGGCCCTTGATGGTTTCGTCGCGGTCCTGGGCGCCGGAGCCGGTGAGCAGTATCACGGCCGGAAACGGGCCCATGTCGGCGGGCACGGTGTAGGTACCGGCCAGTGTCACGTTAGCCTTCTCGTTTTTGAACGTGACGTCGGCCGACTGATAGGGGAAGGGCGGCTGCGGCGTCTGGGTCCGTGCCGCCGTCGCCGCCGGGGCGCCCGCGCGGGTAAGCGTGATTGGGAATACCCGCAGGCCCTGCTGCCATTCGCCCGCCAGCTGCTGGCCATCGGCCGAGCGGCGGCCGGCAAATCGGGCGGCTGGTTGGGCAATGCTCAGATACACGCTGTCGGCCGGGGCGGTGAAACGCATGGCCATGCCCTGCACCTTTTGCGCCGGAATATCGAGCGTGGCTGCACGGGGCCCGGCAGCGGGGTCCGCGAGGTGCATCGTAAACTCAATGGGGCCGAGCGAGCCATTCCAGTCGCCGGTGAGGCTGGGGCGCGGGGCCGTTTGGGCGTGGGTGGTGCTGGCGCCGGCCAGCAGGGCGGCCGCCAGGATAAGCCGGGTAGCAGTTTGCATGAAAAATAAGGAAAGGGAGAGGATGGGGTTCTGGTCAGTCGCAATGCTTAAAAAGCGACAGCGACAGTAGTGGCCTGGTGACTTTGTGGAATCTGCTTGGCAGCGTGAATGGCGTTGGCGATGCAGGCACGTGCGCTGTAGTTGGTATAGATATACAAAGGGCGGTTCTGATAGAACGAGGCTGTGCTTGTGCCGGTAACTGGTTTTGCAGTCGAAAGCAAAAACGTCTTTTTACCTGCGTTGTCCCGAAGGGGAATGCCAATGCAGTGGTTGGTTTCCAAGGCTAGTCGACAAACCTCCAGCAGAACATCCTTCCAGGTGTTAATAGCTTTTACCGTGCCGTTGGATAGTCGCAGTTGCTTAGGCTTTTGGCCGGGCGGCAAGGACGCCAGCTGTAGTTGCGTTAGCTCAATGAATGTGGCAGCAGAAGTAGCCTGCTTCTTGGGCGGCGCGGGTTGCTTGCGCGCTTTGGCAGGCGGGTGGTTTAGTATTTCCCGCACCTCAGGTACTTGCTTCAGAACGGGGGCTTCGGGCGCTTCGAGATGGGGCAAGCCGTGCCCGCTCTGTGCTGCGTCGAGCCATTGCACAAGCTGCAAAGCGCAGCCGATGGTGTCATCCTTCAATAAGTTGAACTGAGAGCCCGCAATGGAATTGCCCGGTCTGAATTCACTGTAGAAGTGCCAGTTGATGCCATCGGTCACCACCACTTTCAGCACTCCGAAGCCAAAGGCATAACTCAACAGCTGCTGTACAACGCTAAACTTCTCCAAATTCGAACCCAAGCATTTGGCTTCCAGCAGCAGATTGATTTTGCCGCTGGAATCGTGCAACGCGTAGTCCGCCCGCCACGTGGTGTTAATGGTTTTTTCGGGTTCCACCATTTGCACGTTGCCAGTGTCCCAGCCCAAGGCCCGCAGGACCGGGTCGATGAGCGCGGCGCGGGTAGCGGCTTCGTTTCTCTGCAGGATGCCGGCATTGGCTTCGACGCTCGCCGCCACATTTTTCAGCACATGGTAGAGGGTGGTAAGCGGACTTGAAATGGACATTGAGTAGGGTAAGGCAAAGTGTAGCGCAATGTTAGCCACTGAAGCGGCATTGCGCTACACTTTGCCCCCGCCCCAGCCGTACCTTCGCACCCCCAGCAACTACCCCCCGCCGAAACCTTCCGGCCCCGCTCCGCTGTTAGTCAGTTTATGCCCAAAAAAGACGCTTTGCAAGTTTCGGCCCCCGCCGATAACGCTATTGACCACCTCGACCCGCGTGAATTCATCCTCATCAAAAACGCCCGGGTTCACAACCTCAAAAACCTCAGCGTGGCGCTGCCGCGCAACCAGTTTATCGTCGTCACGGGACTCTCAGGCTCGGGCAAATCCAGTCTCGCCTTTGATACGTTGTATGCTGAAGGCCAGCGCATGTACGTGGAAAGCCTGAGCAGCTACGCCCGCCAGTTTCTGGGCCGCATGGACAAGCCCGACGTGGACTACATCCGCGGTATCTCACCGGCTATTGCCATCGAGCAGAAGGTCAGCATCAAGAACAACCGCTCCACGGTGGGCACCAGCACCGAGATTTACGACTACCTCAAGCTGCTGTTTGCGCGGGT